>NZ_JBBBEM010000111.1:0-38290 GCF_037154035.1 Kineococcus sp. G2
GGGTGGGGGGTGGGGGGTGCGGGGGACGGGCGGGGAGACGTCAGGCGCCGCCGGCGCGCAGGTGCTCCAGCCAGTCCTGCGCCCGCGCGAACGCGGCGTCCGTGGGGCCGGAGCCGAGCACGGCGTGCCCGCCGTCGGCGCGCGGGTAGCTGCCCACGAACCGCACCCGTTCGCACACCCGGTGCAGGCCCATGAGGGCCTCGCCGACGCGGGCGTCCTGCAGGTGACCGTCGCAGTCGATGGAGAAGCAGTAGCGCCCCAGGGCGTCGCCGGCGGGGCGGGACTCGATGCGGGTGAGGTTGATGCCGCGGGTGACGAACTGCTCGAGCGCCTCCACCAGCGCACCGGGGCGCTCCTCGCGCAGGAACAGCACCAGGGACGTCTTGTCGTCGCCGGTGCGCTCGGGCACGGCACCGGGCCGCGAGAGCAGCACGAACCGGGTCTGGGCGCCGGCGCGGTCCTCGATGCGCTCGGCGAGCACGTCCAGCCCGAAGCGGCGGGCGGCGAACGGCGCGCACACCGCGCCCTCGAAGCCGGCGGCGGGCCCGCCGTCGCGCTCGGCGGCGAGGGCGGCGGCGGAGGCGGCGGTGGAGGTGGCGGGCACGTAGGAGACGCCGGGCAGCTCCCGGTGCAGCCGGTGGCGCACCTGGGCGTAGGCGTGCGAGTGGGTGCTCACGCGGCGCACGTCGGCGAGCGCGGTGCCGGGGAGCGCGGCCAGCACGAAGGAGACGGGCAGGACGACCTCGGCGACCACGACGAGGGGCTCGCCGACCGCGAGGCCGTCGAGGGTGGCGGGCACCCCGCCCTCGACGGAGTTCTCGATGGGCACGCACCCGACGTCGACGGCGCCGGTGCGCACCGCCTCGATGGTGGCGTCGACGCTGGGCATGGCCTCGGCGGGCGCGTCGGGCACGACGGTGCGCAGGGCGGCCTCGGAGAAGGTGCCGACGGGGCCGAAGAACGCGTAGCGGGGCACGGGGGAACGCTATCCCGACCGGCCGCCGCGCCGGCCGGTGCGCGCGGCCGCGGGTGCGACCGTGCGCACCGGTCGGTGCGGCGGGGGGGGGGGGGGTCAGCTGGCGGTGCGCAGGCGGCGGCGGTCCTGGCGGGCGGCCCAGACCTGCTCGCGCTGGTCCTCGGTGAGCCCGCCCCACACGCCGTAGACCTCGCGGTGGGTGAGGACGTGCTCGCGGCACTGGCGCAGGACGGGGCACTCGGCGCACACGGCGAGCGCGGCGGCGTCGCGGTGCTGCCGGGCCGCTCCCCGTTCGAGCTCGGGGTGGAAGAACAGCTCGGGGTCGGCGTCGCGGCAGGACCCCCGCAGCTGCCACTCCCACGCGTCGACGGTCGGACGCAGGTTGCGCGTCGTCTGGGTCACGGTTCCCCCCTCGGTTGGGCTCGCTTGCTGAGCCGTCTTCCCCCGGGAGGACCACCCTTAAACACAGAGCGACTAATCAATCACGCAACGTGAAGATCGTGCGAGCGCGACACGCTCCGCGGCTCGCCCGCCGGACGGGCCGCCACCCGCGCCAGCGCCACCAGCGCCAGGCACGCCCACCACAGGTTCCCGCTCTGCACCGCGCGCGCCAGCGGCACCGGCACCGCCCCCGTCGCCAGCAGGTTCGCCCCCCACCACGGCCACGCCACCCACAGCCCCGCCGTGGCCACCAGGGCCACCACGACCCGGCGGCGCTCGCGGCCGTCACCGGCCAGCGCCCCCAGCACCACCACGCCCCACACCAGGTGGTGCAGCCACGACACCGGCGAGACCAGCACCGCCACCAGCCCGCAGGCCGCGACCTCCCCCACCGTGGAGCCGCACCGGTGCAGCCGCCGCGCCACCGCGAAGCCGGCCGCCGCCGCGACGGCCGCCGCCAGCGCCCACAGCGCGGTCGTCGCGCCGTCCGCCAGGTACAGCCGCAGCAGGAAGCCGCGGATCGACTGGTTCGACGAGCCCGCGTTCGGTCCCAGGCGGTCCGGGTTCAGCAGCGCGGACGTCCAGAACTCCAGCGACGCCTCCGGCGCCAGCAGGAACGTCGCCACCGTGACCCCCGCGGCGGCCAGCACCGCGTTGCGCAGCTCGCGCCACTGCCGGGTGATCGCGAAGTGCACCAGGAACACCCCCGGCGTCAGCTTGACCGCCACCGCCACCCCCACCAGGGCCCCGCGCGGCCAGCGCACCCGGAACCGGCCCAGGCGCACCCCCTCCGCACCGCGCACCAGGTCCAGCAGGCACAGCGAGACCAGCACCAGGTTCACCTGGCCGAAGCGCACGTTCTCCCCCACCGGGGAGATCCACACGCACGCGCCGGCGATCACGCCCTGCGCCAGCGGCGCCCACCGCCCGCCGCGCGCCAGCAGCGGGGCGAACGCCAGCCCCACCACCAGCCACAGCAGCGCCAGCTGCACGCCCGTCCACACCCAGCCGGCGGCACCCCACGGCAGCAGCGCCAGCGGCACGGCCAGCACCGCCGAGAACGTGGGGTAGGTGAACGGCAGCAGCTGCGGGGACTCGGTGACGACCTCGTACACCGGCCGGCCCAGCAGCAGGCTGCGGCCCGCCTCCCGGTACACCTCCAGGTCCACCTGCCACTGGTCCTGCGGGTACGCCACCAGGTACCGGTGCGCCACCGGCGCGGCCGCCGCCAGCAGCACCAGCACGCCCAGCACCAGCGGCAGCGGCGACGACGCCCCGGCCCCACCGGCACGTCCCCGCGCTCCCGACGCCCGCGCTGCCCCGTCCACGACCACCCGCCGATCCTCCCCCAGACCCCCACCCGCTCCGTCACGAGCCGCGCACGGCGGGTCCTTAGCCTGGACGGGTGCCGCCCCGACCCGCGCCCGCCCACCGTCCCGCCACCGCTCCGGCGCCGAGGGCCCCGCTGGGGGCGGTGCTGGGCGTGCTCGCGGTCCTGCTGACCGCGCTGACCGCGCTGCCCGTGCTGCTCGCGGCGCCCGCGCGGGCCGCCGCCCCGGCGGGGGACGGCGAGCAGCACCCCCTGGTGCTCGTCGGCTTCAGCGGCGTGCGCTGGACGGACGTCTCCGAGGAGGCCACCCTGGCGCTGGCCGCCATGCGCAGCGGCGCCATCGGCACGGTCGCCGTGCGCAGCGTGTTCACCGCCGCGTGCCCGGGCGACGGCTGGCTGGCGCTGGCCGCCGCCCGGCGAGCCACCGACTTCGCCGGCACCTCCGCCGAGCACGTCAACGCCGCCTGCGCCCCCGTCGCCGAGGTCGTCGACGGCGTGCAGCCGGACTTCGAGCGGTACCGGGAGATCGCCGCCGCCGGCACGTTCGGCGCCGAGCCGGGCCTGCTGGGCGACGCGCTCGCCGAGGCCGGCACCCGCGCCCTGGCGATCGGGCCCGGCGCGGGCGTGGCGCTGGCGACCTCGGCCGGGCGGGTCCCGGCGTACGTGGGCACCGAGGAGGCGCCCACCCCGGCCGCCGTCGGCGGGTACGTGCGCGACGCGCTGGAGTCCGGCGCCGAGGTGGTCGTCGTCGACGCCGGGGTCGTGCGCGACCCCGCGGACCTGCCCGGCGAGGAGGAGGCGCCCGCCGCCTCGCGCGCCGAGCAGGTCGCCGCCGTGGACGCCGTCGTCGGCGCCGTGCAGGAGGCGGTGGCCGCATCGACGGGCGCCGACGGCACGACCCTGTTCGCCGCCTCGATCGGCGACGCCGGCAAGACGCCGCACCTGCAGTTCGCGGCCGCCACCGGCCCGCAGCCCGGCGGCGGGGAGTACGACGGCCTGCTCGTCAGCCGTTCCACCCGCCAGGTCGGCATCGTGCAGACCACGGACCTGACCCCCACCGTGCTGGCCCTGGCGCTGGGGACGGACCACGACGTCGCCGGGCTGGTGGGGGCGCCGGTCACGTCCACGCGGGCGGGCACGAGCCTGGCCGAGCGGGTGGAGAAGGTGCGCGACCTCGACCAGGCGGCGCAGGCCGTGCAGCCGCTCGTGGCGCCGTTCTTCACCGTCTGGGGGGCGTCGCAGATCGTCCTGTACGCGGTGGCGACCCTCGCGCTGCGCCGCGCCTGGGGCGGGGCGCGCGGGCGGCGGCGGGTGCTGGCGCTGCTGCGCACCCTGGCGGTGCTGTACGGGGCGGTGTGCGCCTCGACGTTCCTGGCGAACACGATCCCGTGGTGGCGCTACGGCGACTCCACCGTCGAGAACCTGCTGGCCGTGAGCGCCGCCGTGGGCCTGTACGTGGCGGCGATCACGGCCGTGGCGCTGCTGGGGCCGTGGCGCCGGCACCCGCTGGGGCCGCTCGGCGTCGTCGGTGCGATCACGGCCGGGGTGCTCGCGGTCGACACCGCGACCGGGTCGCGGCTGATCACCTCCAGCCTCAACGGCCTGCAGCCGGTGGTGGCGGGCCGCTTCTACGGCCTGGGCAACCAGCAGTTCGCGCTGTTCGCGACCGGGGCGCTGCTGTTCACGATCGCCGTGGTGGACCGGCTGCTGCTGGCGGGGCGCCGGCGCGCGGCCGCGGCGGTGGTGGCGGGCCTGGGCCTGCTGGCCGTCTACGTCGACGGGGTGCTGGGCAGCGACTTCGGCGGGCCGCCGGCGATCGTGCCGGCGTTCGGGTTGTTCGCGCTGCTCGTGGCGGGCGTGCGGGTGACGTGGCGGCGGGTACTGCTGCTGCTGGCCGGCACGGTGCTGCTGCTGGCGGCGATCTCGCTGGTGGACTGGATGCGGCCGGTGGACCAGCAGACGCACCTGGGCCGGTTCGTGCAGACCCTGCTGGACGGCGGGGCCTGGCAGGTCGTGGAGCGCAAGCTGGCGCAGAACCTGCGCATCCTCGTGGGCAACTGGATCCTCAGCGCCGTGCTGGCCCTGGCGGCGGTGTTCATCGCGTTCGTCCTGGTGCGCCCGCACGTGCTGGGCGTGCCGGTGCTGCAGCGCACCTACGACCGGCACCCGGCGCTGCGGCCGGGGTGCGTGGCGCTGCTGGTGCTGCTGGGCATCGGCTTCGCCGTCAACGACTCCGGCGCCGCGGTGCCGGCGGTGGGCGCGATGCTGGCGGTGCCGCTGCTGATCGCGACGTGCACGCGGACGATGGAGTCGCTCGAGCCGGACGGCCACCGCGCCGCCGAGCCCTCCCCCGCCCCCCGCTGACCCCGCTGACCCCGCTGACCCCGCCCCACCGTTCTCCCCCGACCCAGCGGTGATCGAGGAAGTGGCAACTTCCTCGATCACCGCTGGGGGTCGGAGGGGCGCGGAGGGGGTGAGGCGGGACGGGGACGGCGGGAGGGGACGGCGGCGCGGCGGGGTTACAGTTTCCGACAACCGTTCCCATCGTCAGGAAGCCGCCGATGCGCCGCGCCGCCCTCGTCCTCGCCGCCCTCACCACCCTCGGCCTCGCCGCGTGCGGGGGCGACGACACCGCCGCGGACGACACCACCACCGTCGTGGCCTCGACGGACGTGTACGGCTCGATCGCGGAGGCGATCGCCGGCGACGCCGCCACCGTCACCTCGATCGTCGACGACCCCTCCGCCGACCCGCACTCCTACGAGGCCAGCACCCGCACCCAGCTGGCGCTCTCCCGGGCCGACGTCGTCATCGAGAACGGCGGCGGGTACGACGACTTCGTCGACACCATGCTCGACGCCGTCGAGGGCACCGACCCCGTCGTGGTGAACGCCGTGGAGCTGTCCGGGAAGGACACGAGCGGGGAGTTCAACGAGCACGTCTGGTACGACGTGCCGACCGTGCGGAAGGTCGCCGACGCCGTCGAGGCCGCCCTCGCCGAGGCCTCCCCCGCCGACGCCGCGACGTTCGAGGCCAACGCCGCCGCCCTCGACGCGCAGCTGGCGCAGCTGGAGCAGCGCATCGCGGAGGCCGCCGCCACGACGGCCGGCGCGCCGGTGGCGGTCACCGAGCCGGTCCCCGGGTACCTGCTGGACGCCCTCGGCGCCGAGAACCGCACGCCCGAGGAGTTCTCCGAGGCGATCGAGGAGGAGACCGACGTCCCGGCCGACGCCCTGCGGGAGACGCTAGCGCTGTTCCCGGCCGGGCAGGTGCGCGCCCTGGTGCACAACGAGCAGACCACCGGCCCGCAGACCGAGCAGGTGCTGCGCGCCGCGGAGGCCGCGGACGTGCCCGTGGTGCCGGTGACCGAGACGCTGCCCGACGGTGAGGACTACGTGTCGTGGATGAGCGCGAACGTCGACGCCGTCGTGTCGGCCCTGACCGCGTGAGCGGCGCCGCGACGCCGCCCGCGCTGCGGCTGCGCGGCGCGGAACTGGCGCACGGGGCCCACCGGCTCTGGTCGGGCCTGGACCTGGACGTCGCCCCCGGCGAGTTCGTCGCCGTGCTCGGCGCCAACGGCGCCGGCAAGTCCAGCCTGCTGAAGGTCGTGCTGGGCCAGCACGCGCTGCGCGCCGGCACCGTGGAGGTCGCCGGCCGCCCCGCGCGCCGGGGCGATCGCCGCATCGGGTACGTGCCGCAGCAGAAGGGGCTGGACCCCGCCACCCCGCTGCGCGCGCGGGACTTCGTGCGCCTGGGCCTGGACGGGCACCGGTGGGGGCCGCTGCTGCCCTCGCGGCGCACGGGGCGCCGCGTGGACGACGTGCTGGCCGCCGTGGGCGCCACCGCCTACGCCGACGAACCCGTGGGGCGGCTCTCCGGCGGGGAGCAGCAGCGGTTGCGGGTCGCGCAGAGCGTCGTGGGCGAGCCGGACCTGCTGCTGGCCGACGAGCCGCTGCTGTCGCTGGACCCGCACCACGCGGCGGCGGTGACCGCCCTGGTGGACGCCTGCCGGCGCCGCACGGGCGCGGCGGTGCTGTTCGTCACCCACGACGTGAACCCGGTCCTGCCGTACGCCGACCGGGTGCTGTACCTGGCCGGCGGCCGGTTCCGCGTCGGCACCCCGGACGAGGTGATGACGTCGCAGACGCTGTCGTCGCTGTACGGCTCGCCGGTTCAGGTGCTGCGCTCGGGCGGGCGGGTGCTCGTCGCCGGCGCCGCCGCCCCCGCCGAGCACCCGCACGCCCACGAGGGGGTCCACTGATGGGCGCGGTGACGTGGTCGGACGTGTTCGACTTCAGCGACTACGGCGCGCTGCTGGCGCTGGTGCAGAACTCCCTGTGGGCCGGTGCCCTGCTCGGCCTGGTCGGCGGCCTCGTCGGCGTGGTCGTGGTGGCGCGGGACCTGCCGTTCGCGGTGCACGGCACGGCGGAGCTCAGCTTCGCCGGCGGAGCGGGGGCGCTGCTGCTGGGCGTGGACGTCGTGGCGGGTTCGCTCGTGGGGTCGGTGCTGGCGGCCGTGCTGTTCGGGGTGCTCGGCAACCGGGCCCGCGAGCACAACTCCGCCATCGGGGTTCTGATGCCGTTCGGGCTGGGGCTGGGCGTGCTGTTCCTGGCCCTGTACGAGGGGCGCGCCGCGAACAAGTTCGGGCTGCTGACCGGGCAGATCGTCGCGGTGGACGACCCGCAGCTGGTGTCGCTGGCCGTCATCGCCACCGTGGTGCTGGTGGCGCTGCTGGTGCTGTGGCGGCCGCTGCTGTTCGCGTCGCTGGACCCGGAGGTGGCCGAGGCGCGCGGGGTGCCGGTGCGGCTGCTGTCGCCGGTGTTCATGCTGCTGCTGGGGCTGTCGGTGGCGATGAGCGTGCAGGTCGTGGGGGCGCTGCTGGTGCTGGCGCTGCTGGTGACGCCGGCGGCGGCGGCGCTGCGGGTGAGCGCCTCCCCGTACCTGGTGCCGGTGCTGTCGGTGCTGTTCGCGGTGGTCTCCGTCGTCGGCGGCACGCTGCTGGCGCTGGGTTCGAGCGTGCCGATCAGCCCGTACGTGACGACGGTGTCGTTCCTGCTCTACCTGGGGTGCCGGCTGGTGGCGCGGCTGCGGCGACCGCCCGCGCGCGCCGGGGCGGGTCCGGTGGCGGAACCGCTCACCGCCGCCTGACGCAGCGGGCCGCGCCGGTCGCGTCACGGTCGGTGCGGTCCGCCCCCCGGTCGGCTCAGCGGGTTCGCCGCCGGGCGGGGCAGGCCCCTACCGTCCCGCTCGTGGACCGTCCCGACCCCCTGGACCTGCTCGTCGGCGGCGAGGCCGGTGGGGACGTGCTCGCCGCCGTGCACGCCCTCGGCGGGCGCGACGTGCCGCTGCGCGCGGCCGCCGAGCGCGCCGGCACCGCCCGCGACGTGACCGCCCTGGCGGTGCAGCGCCTGACCCGCGCCGGCCTGCTCACCCAGCGCCGCGACGACCCGGCCGGCGGCCTGAGCGTCGACACCTCGAGCCCCTGCGCGGACGCCGTG
This sequence comes from Kineococcus sp. G2, assembly GCF_037154035.1. NCBI lineage: Bacteria > Bacillati > Actinomycetota > Actinomycetes > Kineosporiales > Kineosporiaceae > Kineococcus > Kineococcus sp. G2. The sequence continues at coordinate 8,246 of NZ_JBBBEM010000111.1, forward strand.
GGCGACCTGCTGTGGGTGCAGCACGGGGTGCGCCGGCCTCGTGCGGCACCCGCCCGGGCGGCGACGGCGGACGCGTCCCCGTTCACGATCGGCGACCTGGACGTCAAGGCCCTGGTGCCGCGGGTGCTGCAGGTCCCCGACGGCGACGGCGCGACGGCCCTGCCCGGGGCGGACGCCGCCGGGCCGGACGCCCGCGAGGTGCGGGCGCTGGTGCTGCGGCTGGAGCGCGACACCGACCGCCTGGTGGGTGGGCGCTGGCTGCAGCGCGCCCACGCCCGCTGGCACGACCCGCGCGACCGCGACCTGCTGGCGCTGACGGGCGCTCTCGGCGCGGGCCTGCGCCAGGCCGCGCACGCGCTGCGGGCCGTCTCCGCCGCACCGGCGGGGACCGTGCGGGGACCGGACCGGGTGGGGGTGCTGGCCTGGGCGCACGCCGTGCACTGCCTGGACGCGGAGGTCACCGTCGCGCTCGGCGTGCGGCACCAGATGCTGCTCGTGGTCGACCACGCCCGCGAGGTGGCCGAGCGCCGCGAGGCCGTCAAGGAAGCCCTGCAGCAGGTGCTGCGCGAGAACGAGCTCGGCACGCAGGGCCGGGCGGTCCGGCAGGTCGGTGAGCTGAACCACCGGCAGGAGCTGCTGGAGCGGGCGAAGCAGGCCGCCGGGGACCTCTTCGGCGACGAGGCCGGACGGGTGGACGGCGTCGGTGCGGCGGGCGAGCGGCTGCTGGCCGCCCACGTGCACGAGGTGGCGACGACCGCAGCGGCGCACGTGCACCGGATGGCCGCGCACCCGGCGTGGGCGGCGTGGTGCGCGCGGTTCCCGGAGGTGTCGGCGGCGCACCCGCTGGCCGAGGCGCCGGCGCGCTCGTCGTGGCGGGCGGGCGCGGCCGCACCCGTGCCCGGGTGACGGAGACGGCGCGCGCCCGCCGGGCTCACAGCTGCTTGCGCACGCCCGCCTCGTGCACGACGTCGCTGAGCTCGTCGCCGATCCCGCCGGTCATCGCGCTGCTGGCGGGGCCGCGGCGCAGCAGCGGCAGGACGGTGCGGTGGCGCGCGTCCTCCAGCTCGAACCCGAGCGCGGCGTAGAGGGCCAGCGCCGCCAGGGCCACCCCCACCCAGCCGGCCGCGGTCAGCCAGGCGTCCGAGCCGGTCACCTCCGCGACACCGGTGACGGCGAAGCGCAGCGCGGACAGGGCCATCACGGCGGCGGCCACCCCCTTGGCGATGGCCGCCACGGCGGGCACGAGCATGGCGCCGGCCGCCAGCAGCAGCACCACCCCGAGGCCCGCGCTGGTGGACCCCGGCGGGGAGGTGAGCGTCACCAACCCCGCCGTCGCCCACGTCCCGGACAGGACGCCCATGCCGGTGCCGGCCACCGGGTCGCGCGCCACGAAGCCGTACACGGCGGCGAGCAGCTGCAGCGGTGCGGTGAACAGCAGCGCGGCCAGCGCCACCGCCCGCCCCTGCCCGGGGCCGATCCAGTCCAGCTGGAGGGCGGCGAACGCGCCCGTGGCGACGAACAGGCCGAGGAACCCCAGCGGCAGCGGGGTGCCGACCGGCCGCAGCACGATGCGCGTCAGGGGCACCTCGGGCGGGTGCCCGTCCCCGCCGCCGGGCGTCCGCGCCGGGGCGTCCGTCCTGTCGTCGTCTCCCGCCACCGGGTCAGCTCACCAGGACCTGGGTGGCGGACTCCTTGAGCTTGGCGTTCGCCCACCGCATCTGCCGCAGGCTGTCCGGGTGGCACTTCTTGCTGAGCGCCAGCAGCTCGGTGTCCTTGACGCCCTGCGCCACCTGGGCGACGAGCTCCCAGTCGGCGGAGACGCCGGCGGAGCGGGTGTAGACCTCCCGCAGGTCCAGCAGCAGCAGCAGCGACGCCTGCGGTTCGCGGCCCACGGCGTCGCTGAGCTTGTCGCGCGCCCGGGCCATGAGGTGCGTCTCGCCGCGGGGGCGGGGGTTCAGGTCGACGTCGTAGCGCCGGCCGGCCTCGGCGAGCTCCTCCACGTGGCGCTGCGACCAGCGGGCGAGGTCGCGGGCGAGGTGGTGGACCTCGTGGTCGGCCTTGTGGCGGTCGGAGACGTGCAGCAGCTTCTCGGCCAGTTCGTTCTCCGAGCGGTGCAGCTCGTGCAGGGCGAGTCCGATCTTCACCGGGCACCTCCGGCGGTGGCGGTCTGCAGGTCCACGCGGACCTGGGCGTCGGGGCCCCCGGTGGTGGGGGGGACGTCCGGGCTCAGCGGGCGCGAACCCGTGGTCGTGGGGGCGGGGGCGGGCGCGCCGCCGGAGCGCTCCACGAGGGACACCGTCGCGGCGGCCGTCTTGAAGATGGGCTGCTTGGAGCAGGCGTCCCAGTCGGTGATGGTCAGCTCGTTGGCGGCGCGGCCGGCCTCGTCGGGTTCGTGCCCGCCGGGGCGGTCCCAGTACCCGTAGTGGAACGGCACGAAGATGGTGCCCCGGCGGATGCCGCAGACGCGCAGCCGCGCCCGCAGGGAACCGCGCGGGGTCGCCACCTCCAGCAGGTCGCCCTCGGCCAGCCCGCGCAGCTCGGCGTCGTGGGCCGACATCTCCACCCACACCTCCGGTGCGGCGGCCTGCAGCTGCGGGGCGCGGCCGGTCTTGGTGCGGGTGTGGAAGTGGTAGAGGGTTCGGCCCGTCATGAGCTGCAGCGGGAAGTCCTCGCTGGGGATCTCGTGCGGCGGCACGTACTCCGCGGCCTTGACGATCGCCTTGCCGTCGGGGTTCATCGCCTTGTACTCGGTCTGGCTGAGCGGGGCACCGGTGACGAGGTCGCGCCCGTAGCTCTCGCAGTAGTCGGGGGCGGCCCAGAACTTGCCGTCGACGTAGATGCGCTCGCTGCCGTCGGGGTTCTCCTCGTTGCAGGGCCACTGGATGCCGCCGCTGCCCTTGAGCTTGTCGTAGCTCATGCCGGTGTAGTCGCAGGGCCGACCGCGGGAGCACTCCTTCCACGCCTCGAACGCCGACTCGGGGTCGTGCCACTTGACCAGCGGCGCGCCGTCCTTGTCGCGCAGGTCCATGCGCCGGGCGTAGTCGAGGAAGATGTCGAGGTCGGGGCGCGCCTCGCCCGGGGGCTCGACCGCCTTGCCGGAGTAGTGCACGGTGCGGTCGACGTTGGTGAAGGTGCCCTCCTTCTCCCCCCACGTCGCCGCGGGCAGCACCACGTCGGCGAGCTGCGCGGTCTCCGACAGGAAGATGTCCTGCACCACCAGGAACAGCCGGTCCTGCGACAGCAGGGAGCGCACGCGCGCCAGTTCCGGCAGGGAGACCGCGGGGTTCGTGGCCTGCACCCACCAGAACCGCAGCGAGCCGTCCTCGATGTAGCGCAGCTGCTGCATGACGTGGGTGGGCGGGCTGTAGTGCGGGATGTCCATCGGGTCGAGGTTCCAGACCCGGGCGAGGTCGGCGACCTGCGCGTCGCTGGTCCAGTTCCGGAACGCGGCCAGGTCGCCGTCGGCGCCGCACTCGCGGGTGTTCTGCGCGGTGGGCTGGCCGTTCATCTGCAGGATGCCGCAGCCGGGCTTGCCGAGCATGCCGCGGACGATGTGGACGTTGTTGACCTGCACGGCGGCGGCGGTGGCCTGGTTCGCCTGGTAGAAGCCCTGCAGCACGGTGGACAGCAGCCGCTCGGCCGTGCCGAGGACGCGGGCCGCCTCACGGATCTGCTCGACCGGCACGTCGCAGATGGTGGCGACCTTCTCCGGCGGGTACTCCTTCACCCGTTCGGCGAGCTCCTGGAACCCGACGACGTGCGCGTCGACGTACTCGTGGTCGACCCAGTCGTTCTGGACGATCTCGTGCAGGATGCCGTTCATGAGCGCCACGTTCGTGCCGGGGCGCGGGGCCAGGTGCACGGTGGCGTGCCGGGCCACGGGCGTCTCGCGCGGATCGACGCAGATCACCTTCGGCGGGTTGGGGCCTTCGAGCCGGTCCAGGATCCGCGTCCACAGCACGGTCTGCGTCTCGGCCATGTTGTGGCCGTACAGGGCGATGACGTCGGCGTGGTCGATGTCGGTGTAGGAGCCGGGCTGCCCGTCGCAGCCGAAGCTCTCCTTCAGCGCCGCGGCGGCGGTGGCCGTGCACAGCCGCGTGTTGCCGTCGACGTGGCTGGTGCCGAGGCCGCCGTGGGCGATGACGCCGAGGGTGTAGTACTCCTCCAGGAACAGCTGCCCGGTGGTGTAGAAACCCAGGGCGCTGGGCCCCTGCTCCGCCAGCAGCTCCTTGCTGCGCGCCACGATGCGCCCCATGGCGGTGTCCCAGTCGGTCTCGACGAGTTCGCCGCCCTCGCGCACGAGGGGCCGGGTGAGCCGGTCCGGGGAGTTGTTGGCCTGCCAGCCGAAGAGGTCCTTGGGACCGAGCCGGCCGTGGTTCACGCGGTCCTCGGCCCGGCCGCGCACCCCCACGATCTCCCCGTCCTTGACGGCGATGTCCAGCCCGTCGCCGTTGGAGTGCAGGATCGTCGCCGACTGCACCCAGCGGTCGACGTCCTCGGGTTCCACCCCGTCCGCCAGCCGGGTGTCCACCCGCACCGGCCAGGGGTCACCCGGTCCGTACGGGGTCCGCTCCCCCCAGGGCTCCGCGATCCGGTCGGTCGTTCGCACCTGTGCCTGCGTCCGTCGGTCCACGGCGCCCACTGTGCTCCTGACCGGCGCGTGGCGCTAGTGCGGGAGCGGTGCGCGGGTGGGGTTCGCGGGTGGAGCGGGCTGCCCGGCGCGGCCGGTGCGCGGCGGCTCAGTAGGTTGTCGGGATGCCTCACCTGCTGCACCTGGACTCCTCCGCCGACCTGGCCCGCTCCCGTTCCCGCGCCGTCACCGCGGCGTTCGCCGCCGCGTGGCGCGCCCGCGGTCCGGAGTTCACGGTCACCCACCGGGACCTGCACCGCGACCCGCTGCCGCACCTGCCGGACCCGGAGTTGCACTGGCCGGCGGCGGCACGGCGCGCCGACGCGGACCCGCCGGCGGCGGAGGACGCGCTGCAGCAGCGGATCCTCTCGGAACTGCTGGCCGCGGACGTCCTGCTGGTGGGTGCGCCGCTGTACAACTACACGGTCCCCTCCACGCTGAAGGTGTGGATCGACAACGTCCACGTGCCGGGCGTGACCACGGGTGAGGGTGCGCAGCCGCTGGCCGGGCGGTCCGCGGTCGTCGTCAGCAGCCGCGGCGGCGTCTACGACCCGGGCACCCCCACGGAGTCGTGGGACCACGGCGTCCCGGTGCTGCGGATCGTCCTGGGGAACGCCCTGGGCATGGACGTGCACCTGGTGCAGACCAGCGCCACCCTCGCCGACCGCGTGCCCGAACTGGCCGCCCTGCGCGAGCGCGCCGACGCGGAGTTCGCCGCGGCCGTGCGCGCCGCCGAGGAGCTCGCCACGACCCTCTGAGCGCCCCGGGCCGGCGACCGGCTCGTCATGACGGTTCCGTGACATCGGGACGGGCGGGGGTTGGCCGGGGCCGGTGACCGGGTAGCGGGGTCGCAGAGAACGATCCCGCTACCTGGAGGTACTTCACGATGTCCGGACCGTACGACACCGGCGCGCACGCGGCCGAGGAGAAGAAGGGCAGCCGGTGGTGGCTGTGGCTGCTCCTCGCGCTGATCGCCGTCGCGCTCATCGTCTGGGCGGTCCTCGCCTTCACCGGCGACGACGAGGACGACCTCGACGTGGAGGAGACGACGGCCGGCGTGACCGCGCCGGCGACGCCCGGTGAGGACGAGACCGACGCGATGGCCACCGAGAGCCCCGAGGCCACCGCCACGGCGACCGCGGACCCGACCGCCACCGCGAGCGCCACCGCGAGCGCCACCGCGGGCGCCGCGGGGACGGCCGCCGCGGTCGCCGCCGGTGCCCTGGTGGTGGACGGCGTGGACGTCTTCGCCAGCGGCACCGACCTGGCCGGCCTGGCCGGGCAGCCCGTCGAGGCCAACGCGGTGCAGGTCGTCGAGGTCGTGGCCGACGAGGCGTTCTACGTCGGCCCCTCGGCGGACCACGCGATCCTGGTGCGGCTGCCGCAGTTCTCCGGGGCGAACGCCGCGGAGTCGCCGTTCAACGTGGAGCAGGGCTCCGTGGTGAGCTTCACCGGCACCGTGGCCGAGGTCGACCAGGCGCTGCTGGACAGCCTGAACAACTACGACCCGGCCGCCGGGCTGCAGGTCGGCTCCCTGTACGTGAAGGCGGAGACGATCTCCGGCGTGAGCTGACCGGGCCGGGGACGGCCGCCCGGGCGGCGGCGCCCCACCCGTGACGCGGCAGGAGCCGCCCGGCGTTCTCGCCGGGCGGCTCCTGCCGCGTCGTCACGTCGCGGGGTTCAACCCTGGCGACCCTTCCACCGCGGGTCGCGGCGGTTCACGACGACGACGCGGCCGCGACGGCGGACGACGACGGAACCGGGGCGGTCCTTCAGGGACTTCAGCGAGGTGCGGACCTTCACCGTCAGCGCTCCTCGCGGAAGTCGACGTGCTCGCGCACGACCGGGTCGTACTTGCGCACGACGAGGCGGTCGGGGTCGTTGCGGCGGTTCTTGCGGGTCACGTAGGTGTACCCGGTACCGGCGGTGGACCGGAGCTTCACGACCGGGCGGACGTCGGCGTGCTTGGCCATCTGGTGCGCTCCCCTCGAGCTCGGACCCCCGGTGCGGCACCGGCGGTCACCTGTTCGAACCTGCTGAGACCGACAACCATTCCCTCCCCTCCCGGGCGCCCCGCGGCGGTGGGGTGGCAGCTCGGCTCGGGGCCACGGGGGCCGCCGCACCGCACCTGGCACCGCGCGGCGGTGGAGCGCGACGATGGGGCCGTGCCCAGCACCCCGCCTCCCGACGCGACCACCGGCGCGATCCCCGCGCGCACCGAGCGCCTCCTGCTGGCACCGCCGCGCCTGGCGGACCTGGAGGACGTCTTCGCCCTCTACTCCGACCCGGCCGTGTGGGAGCACCTGCCCTCCGGCCGGCACACCGACCGCACCCGGACGGCGCTGCTGCTGGAGCACGTGCGCGAGAGCTGGGACCTGGCGGGCCTGGGCAGCTGGGTGGCCCGGCTCGCCGAGGGGCCGGAGGCCGGCCGCCTCGTCGGCACCGGCGGCTGCGACCTGCGCCTGGGCGTGGCGTGGAACCTCAGCTACCGGCTGCACCGGCGCGACTGGGGCCACGGGTACGCCGGCGAGCTGGCGGCGGCCGCGATCGCCGCGGCGCGGCGGGTGCACCCGGACGTGCCCGTGACCGCCTACCTGCTGGAGCACAACGTGCGCTCGGCCGCGGTCGCGCAGCGCGCCGGGCTGCACCTGCAGTGGCGCGGCCACGACGCGGGCAACCCCGACCCGGACGCGGTGCGGCTGCTGTACGCGGACCGCCCCCTCTCGCGCACGGTGCTGGACCTGCTCGTCTCCACCTGACCCGCCTGCACCCGGGCGGTGCGGGGCTCAGCCCCTCCGGGGGCGGGCCCGCACGTGCATGCGCTCGCCCTGGGGGCCGAACACGCTGAGCAGCTCCACCGGCACCCGGCCCGGGTTGCTCATGGCGTGCGGCAGGTGGGTGTCGAACTCGGCGGCCTCCCCCGGCGGCAGCCGCAGGTCCTGCCCGCCCAGCCGCAGCCGCAGCACCCCGGACATCACGTACAGCCACTCGTAGCCCTCGTGGTGCTGCGGCTCGACGTCCTCCCCGGCGCCGGGGGCGAGCACCAGCTTGTAGGCGCGCAGGCCCCCGGGCGCCCGGGTCAGCGGGTACGACGTCATCCCGTGGCGGGAGCGGGCCGCACGCCGCCGCGGCGGCCGCTCCGGCGCGACGAGCTCGTCGAGGCTGACCTCGTAGTGCGCCACGAGCGGCAGCAGCAGCTCCAGGGTGGCGCGCCGGCCGCCGGACTCCAGCCGGGACAGGGTGCTGACGGAGGTGCCGGTGGCGGCGGAGACCTGCGCGAGGGTGAGGCCGCGGGCGGTGCGCAGCCGGCGCAGCCGGGGGCCGACGGCGTCCAGGGCGGCTGCGGTGTCGGCGGCCGCGGCGGCCCGGTCCGGTGCGCTCACCCCGCCCATCGAACACGACGGCGGCCCGGCGGGACCGGCGCCGCCGGGGTGGACGGCGGCGAGCACGGCGCCGGTGTGACGGATGGGTGGAGAAGTGTTGCGCGGGGTCGCGGGTGTCGTGTTAGCTACTGATCGGCTGCAGCTGGAGCAGCTCCTCGATCGTTCTGAACGCCCGCGGAGTGTGTTGCGACCGCCGGCCGGACCCCCGGGTCCGGAAGGCGTTCCCACTCAGCCCGGGACCGGCACGAGCGCAGGTCCCGCACCGACTGGAACGTGTTGGAGTAGGTATGGCCCAGGGCACCGTCAAGTGGTTCAACGCTGAGAAGGGGTACGGCTTCATCGAGCAGGACGGCGGCGGACCCGACGTCTTCGTCCACTACTCGGCCATCAGCGGCAACGGCTACCGCTCGCTGGAGGAGAACCAGCGCGTGGAGTTCGAGGTGACCCAGGGCCAGAAGGGCCCGCAGGCGGACGACGTCCGCGCTCTCTGAGCCACCCCGCCCGAACACGGAGGGCCCCCGTCCGCGAGGACGGGGGCCCTCCGTCGTCCCCGGGCCCTGCGCTCCCCCTCCCCCCACCGGGCCCCCACCCCGTGGTGATCATGCACGGTTGAACGCTCAACCTCGCATGATCACCGCGAGGACGGGGCGGGAGCGGGGCGGGTGCGCACCCCGCGCCCCAGGACGCGGGTGACCACCACGACCGCGATCGTCTCGGCGGCGATGAGCCCCACGAGGACGAGCAGCTGCACGCGCGCCGCCTCCAGCGGGCTCGCCCCGCCCAGCAGCAGCCCGACGAAGGCGCCGGGCAGCGTGACCAGGCCGACGTTGCGGGTCTGGTCCAGGGCGGGCGCGAGGGCGCGGCCGGCGGCGGTGCGCCCCAGCTCCGCCACCGCCCGGGCGGGTGCGGCGCCCAGCGCCAGCCACCCCTCCACGAGGTCCCAGCGCTCGGTGACGTCGTCGAGCATCCGGCGGCCGGCGAGGGTGGTGGCCCCCATGGCGCCGCCGATGAGCTGGGCGGTGAAGGGCACCACGTCCAGCGCGCGCAGCGGCAGGGCCCCGGTGGCGACGACGACCGCGGCCGCCGGGAGGGCGCCGGCACCGACGGCCAGGGCCGTGCCGGGCCAGGTGCGCAGCGACCCGAGGCGGCGGGCGGACGTCCAGGACGCCACGGCGAGGGCGAGGGCCAGGTACAGCGGCGCCAGGGCGGGCACGCGCAGGACGGCGCCGAGGACGAGGCCGATCGCGGTGATCTGCACGACGGCGCGCAGGCACACGACGGCGACCTCGCGGCCGTGGCGCAGGCCGCCGAGGCGCCCGGCGGCCACGGCGGTCGCGGCCAGCAGCACGACGGCGAGCGCGAGGCCGGCCGTCGTGCCGCCGGGGGCGCTCACGAACGGCTGACGACGGCGAGCACCTCGGGGGCGCGGCGGTCGAGCAGGGCGCCGCCGCGGGTGAGGCCCAGCCACACCCACAGGGCACCGAGCCCGGTGCCGGCGACCAGGCCGATCCACCCGGCCCACGGCGCCCACAGCAGCGCCACGAGCAGCGCGGCGAGCGCGGGCAGCGCGAGCAGGGCGACGACGAGGGTGGTGACCAGCTGGACGAGCAGGGTGGCGGTGGCGGCGCCGCGGGGGCTGGAGAAGGGGTTCCCGCCGGGCGGGGCGACGGGGTAGGGGGTCAGGGCGCTGGCGACGCTGGAGACGCCGTACCCGGCACCGAGCAGGGCGGCGGAGGCGCCGGTCAGGGCCGGCAGCAGGTCCGCGCGCCCGGCGACGAGGGCCCCGATCACGGTGAGGACGAGCACGAGGGGCACCTGCCAGAGGGCGGCGGCCAGGAGGCGCCCGGCGCGGTCGTCGCGCCCGCGCACGCCGGCGGTGACGTGCAGGGTGAAGGCGGAGTGGTCGTAGGCGACGTCGTCGTGCAGGGACCAGCCGGTGACGAAGGCGGCGAGCGGCCCGGCGGCGAGGAACCACCTGCCGGGGTCGCCGCCCGCGGACAGCGGCAGCACGAGCAGCAGCAGGGGCAGGACCGCGACGGAGGCGGCGGCGACGAGGTAGCGGGGGTCGCGGCGCCAGTACAGCAGGCAGCGGCGGGCGACGGCCCCGGTGGGCGTGCTGGGCAGGCGGTCCAGGAGGCCGCCGCCGGCCGTGGCGCGGGTGGGCCCGCCGCCGCCCGCGGCGGGGCCGGTGCCGGAGCGGCCCAGGGCGAGCGCCCACGCGCCGAGCACGGCGGCGAGCACGGCCAGGGCGAGCAGCAGGCGCAGCAGGGCGGTGCCCCAGCGGCCGGCGGCGGCGTCGGCGGCCGCTGCCCAGGCGAGGCCGGGCGGGGTCCAGCCGGCGACGGCGGCGGCGTCGCGGCCGAGGGCGGCGAGGTCGTCGAGACCGTCCTCGACGCGCTGGGCGATCAGGTTGATGCCCGGACCGAGCAGGACGATCAGGACACCGCCGACGAGGACGGCGACGTCGCGGGTGCGGCGGGCGCGCAGCAGCGCGGCGGCGGCGGTGGTGGTGGCGCGGGACGCGGCCACGGCGGTGAGGGTGCCGACGAGGGCGGCCACGACGGCCAGGACGGTGGCGGGGACGGAGCGGGACAGGGCGGCGGCGCCGGCCAGGGACAGCAGCAGGGTGACGGCGCCGGGCAGGCCGACGAGGCCGGCGAGCAGCAGGCCGGGCACGAGCTGGGCGCGGGGCACGGCGAAGGTGGCGAAGCGGGAGGGGTCGACGGTCTCGTCGACGCCGAAGGCGACGAGCGGGATCAGCGCCCAGCCGAGCACGGCGAGGGTCCCGACGCCGACGACGACGGGGGCGGCGACGTCCAGGCCGGTGAAGCGCAGGGCGACGAGCGCGCCGCCGACGGTGGCGACGATGGACAGCGCGTAGAGGACGCCGACGACGAACGCCACGACCTGCCAGGGGCTGCGCCGCAGCCCGTTGCGCAGGAGGGTGAGCTTGAGGCGGACGAGGGTTCCGATCATCAGCGCAGCCAGTCCAGGGAGCCGGTGAGGTCGCGGCCGCCGCCGACGAGGTCGACGAAGCGCTCCTCCAGGGTGCCGCCGCCGCGCACGGTGTCGAGGTCGCCGGTGGCCAGGACGCGGCCGGCGGAGATGACGGCGACGTGGTCGCACATCCGCTCCACCAGGTCCATGACGTGGCTGGAGAGCACGACGGTGCCGCCGCCGGCGACGTAGGACGTGAGCAGGGAGCGGATCGTGGTGCCGCTGACGGGGTCGACGGCCTCGAACGGCTCGTCGAGGACGAGCAGGCGGGGTGCGTGCACGAGCGCGCAGGCGAGCGCGACCTTCTTCGTCATGCCGGCGGAGTAGTCGACGACGAGGGTGCCGGCGGCGTCGGCCAGGCCGAGGGCGTCGAGGAGTTCGGGGGCGCGCTGCTCGACGACGTCGCGCTCCACGCCGCGCAGCAGCCCGGCGTAGCGCACGAGCTCCAGGCCGGTGAGGCGGTCGAACAGGCGCACCCCGTCGGGCAGGACGCCGAGGCGGCGCTTGCCGGCGATCGGGTCGGCCCACAGGTCGGCGCCGAGGACGAACGCGCGCCCGGCGTCGGGGCGCAGCAGGCCGGTGGCCATGGACAGGGTGGTGGTCTTGCCGGCCCCGTTGGGGCCGACGACCCCGAAGAACGACCCGGCGGGCACGTCGAGGTCGAGGGCGTCGACGGCGAGCTTGCCGCCGAAGCGCTTCGTCAGCCCCCGCAGGGCGAGGGCGGGCGCGGCACCCGTCCCGGGCGTGACGGGTGGCTGGGCCTGGTGCTGCACGGTGTCCCCCTGGGTGTGGTGCTCGGTGGGGGGATCCTCCCAGCCGCTCGCGGTGCGGGGGATCCACCGCTCGAAGGGGTCCGGTGGGCCGGGGGTCGGACCCGCGCGGCGCGCGGCCGGGCTGCTGGGCTGCTGGGCGGCCCGGTCCCCGCAGCCGCACCGACCGCCCCCGGCGTCCCGCCCACCGGCACCCCGGCTGCGCGGGGGCCTTCGCCGGCGGGTTCACGATGATCCTCGTGTCCTCGCTGTCCGTCCTGCCCGTCGAGTCCGTCCGCTGAGAGCACTGGAGTGAGCACCGTGAGCACCGCACCCGAGGTCACGATCCGGTCCGGCCGCCTGCGCGGTGTGCAGCGACCGGGATCGGCGGCGTTCCTCGGCGTCCCGTTCGCCGAGGCACCGGTGGGGCCGCGCCGCTTCACGGCCCCCGAACCGGTCGCCCCCTGGGAGGGGGTGCGACCGGCCACCGCGCACGGCCCCACCCCGCAGCGCCGGCCGTTCGGCCCGCTCACCACGATCCCCGAGCCGTCGATCCCCGGCGAGGGCACCCTGAACGTCGACGTGTTCACCCCCGCGCCGGGCGACCGCGACGCGCTGCTGCCGGTGTTCGTGTGGATCCACGGCGGCGGCTACTTCGCCGGCTCCCCCGCCAGCCCCTGGTACGACGGCGCCTCGTTCAACCGCGACGGCGTGGTCACCGTGACCGTCTCCTACCGGCTCGGTCTCGACGGTTTCGGCTGGATCGACGGGGCGCCGCTGAACCGCGGCCTGCTCGACCAGGTCGCGGCGCTGCACTGGGTCCGCGAGAACGTGCGGGAGTTCGGCGGCGATCCCGACCGGGTGACGATCGGGGGGCAGTCGGCCGGGGGCGGCAGCGTCCTGTCCCTGCTGGCCTCGCCCCTCGCGTCCGGGTTGTTCCGGCGGGTCGTGTCCCACTCCGGTGCCACGTCGGACCTCTCGCCCGCCGGCGCGGAGGAGGTGGGCCGCGGGTTCGCCGCCCACCTGGGGATCACGCCCGACCTGGCCGGGTGGCGCTCGGTGCCCGAGGAGGCGGTGCTGGACGCGGAGCGGGCCTTCAACGTCGTTCCCGGGCGCCCGCAGCTGATCGGCGAGCGGATCGACGTCGGCGCCTCGCTGCGCGCGGCCCGCGCGGGTGTCCCGGTGGTCGCGTCGATGGCGTTCGTGCCCGTCGTCGACGGCACCGTCCTGCCCACCGACGTGGAGAGCGCACTGACCTCGGGGGCCGGGCACGACGTGGAACTGCTGATGGGCACCGTCCGCAACGAGTTCCCGATCCCCACCGCGACCGGGGTGGAGGAGGTGGTGGACCAGCTCGTCGCCGCGGGGGTCGGCGCCGAGGGGGTGAGCGCCTACCGCGCGGAGGTGGCGCGGGCCGGGGAGCGCTTCGCCGCCAGCCAGGTGCTCGTCAGCGCGGGGTTCCGGGCAACGCTCGTGCGGCTGGCCGCCGCCCGCGCGCGCGCCGGTGCGGGGCGGCGCACGTGGCTGTTCGACTTCGCCGAGCGCTCCGGCGCGGACGGCCTCGCCGCGCACTGCCACGACCTGCCGTACGCGTTCGACCTGCTGGACGCCGAGGGCGTCGCGGCGGTGCTCGGCGAGCACCCCGACCAGGCGCTGGCCGACCGCGTGCACGGCGACTGGGTGCGGTTCGTGCGCGGGGGCGGCGCGCCGTGGGCGAGCGCCGAGTCGTCGGTGATCGCCGCGCAGCGCTACGGCGAGGGCACCGGGTTCGACGAGCGGGCGTACCTGCTGGACGCGCAGGTCGCCGGGCTGCGCGAGCTCAGCGCCTCGCGCTGAACCCGGCTGCGGCCCGGCCCGCCAGAGCCAGGGCGGCGTCGCGGGCACCGGTGAGGTGCTGGGCGGTGCTCACGGAGTTCAGCACCCGCGAGGCGCGCACGACGCGGGCGGTGGCCCGGCGGCGCTCGCGGTCGTAACCGCGCAGCGCGGTGGGGACGTCGGCGGCGGCGAGCAGGTGCCGGGCGAGCGCGACGGCGTCGGCGAGGGCCTCGCAGGCGCCGCGCCCCAGGTGCGGGGCCATGGCGTGGGCGGCGTCGCCGACGAGGGCGACGTTCCCGGTGGTGGTCGAGCGCAGCGGGCGCACGTCGTGCAGGACGCGCACGTCGAGGGAGCCGGGGTCGAGGGCCTCGATAGCGCCGGTGACCCCGGGGTGCCAGCCGGTGAACACCTCGCGCAGCGCCGCGCGCGGGTCCGCGACGTCCTCGACGGGCAGGACCGGTGTGCGGAAGCAGGCGTAGACGTTGGTGCGCCCGTCGCGCCGCGGGGTGGTGCCGAACATGCGGCCGCGCCCCCACGTCTCGGCGAGCTGCGGGCAGGGCGCGTCCGCCGTGCCGCGCACGGCGGCGGTGCCCAGCGGGCGCGGTGCCGCGGCGGGCCCGAACCGGGCGCGGCGCAGGGCGCTGCCGATGCCGTCGGCGGCCACGACGGCGTCCACCGGCGGCAGGTCGCCCGGATGCGGCGCGGGCGTTCCCCAGCGAACGGCGCCGTCGGGCAGGCCGGCGGCCAGGGCGGCCAGCAGGGTGGGCCGGTCGACGAGGTGGACGGCGTCGCGGGGTTCCAGCCGCACGAGGACGCGCCCGTCGGGCCGCAGCAGCTCGCCGCTGGAGGCGACGGCGGTGCCGCCCTGCACGAGGTCGTCCAGGCCGAGCTCGCGCAGGGCGGCGACGGCGTGCGGCCACATCCCCAGGGAGGTGCCCGTGGCCGGGGGCCCGGCGGCGCGTTCGCGCACCTCGACGTCCCAGCCGCCGCGCAGCAGGGCGCGGGCCGTCGCGAGCCCCGCGATGCCCCCACCGGCGATGAGCGCCCGTCCCCGCACACCGCGGACGGTACGGCGCCGGGGACGGTTCGTCACGGGGTTCGGGCGGCCCCCACCCGGAAGCGCTCCGGGGGTGCGGCGGTGCCGGTGGCGACGTCGGCGGCGATCTGCCCGACCAGGGGCGCGAACTTCGCCCCGTGCCCGGAGCAGGGCGAGACGACCGTGATGCCGTCGGTGCCGTCGACGACGAAGTCCTCCGTGGGGGTGCTGGTGAACAGGCACGTGGTCTCCGCGTACGGCTCGGGCACCAGGCCGGGCAGGTGGCGGCGCACGTGCTCGGTGACGCGGGCGCGGTTGGCGGCGTCCACGGTCCCCGAGCGCCGCGAGGCGGAACCGACGGAGCGGCCGCCCTTGTACTCGGCGACCTTCTGCCCGCGGAAGTCCGCGTCGCGGCCGCCGGGCAGCGCGTACACGAGGATCTCCGGGAGCTCGTGGATGAGGGTGGGCCAGGTGCCGTGCGGGTGCTCGTCCCGGTACGGGAAGTGGAACGCGTTCTCCTCCCTGACCTCCAGCGCCGGGAACGCCTCGAGGAAGCCGTTCGGCAGCGGCAGGCCGCCGAGCAGGTCGGGCAGCCAGCCCCCGGCGCAGACGACGACGTGGCCGGCGTCGATCGAACGGCCCCGCGTGGAGCGGGCGGTGAAGCCGGTGGTGGTGCGTTCCAGGCCCACGAGCGGCCACCCGGTGAGCACCCGCGCGCCGTTCGACCGCGCGAGCGCGACCATCGCGCGCACGGTGCTCTCGGCGTCGACGACCGCACCGCCGGGCTGGTGCAGCACCTCGCCGTCGACGGCGAGCTGCGGCCAGCGCGCGCGGGCCTCGCCGGCGCTGAGCAGCTCGTGCTCCACGCCGACGTCCTGGAGCACCCGGGCCAGCGCCCGCGGGTCACGGCCCGGGCCGTGGTCGACGGCGGGGGTGGGGGTCAGCAGCGCAGCGCCGTGCAGGCGCTCCAGCTCGCGGAAACCCTCAGCGGCCCGCGCCACCATCTCCACGTACTCCCGCTCGGCGTAGGCGTAGCGGAAGATGCGCGCCGATCCGTGCGAGCTGCCGTCGCGAGCGGCCGGTTCGGTGCGTTCCACGAGCGTGACCTCGTGGCCGCGCTCGGCCAGGTGCCAGGCGGTGGCCGCCCCGGCCAGGCCGGCGCCGACGACCAGGTGGTGCGAACCGTCCACGACCCTCTCCCGTCCCGCGTCCCGCTGCCGCACCGGTCCCCGGCGGCCGGGGTCAGCTCCCCGAGCCGATCTCGACGAGCAGGACCCCACCGACGATCAGGCAGATCCCCAGCGCGGTGGTGCGGCTGAGCGCCTCACCGAAGAAGACCCTGCTGAGCACGGCGGTCAGCGCCACCCCGGCGGCGGCCCAGACACCGTAGGCGACGCTCAGGCCGATGCCGCTGGCGAGGGTCAGGGACAGGCAGGTGAAGGCGGCCAGGTACCCGGTCACGACGGCGACGTACCAGCGCCGGCTCCCGTCGGTCGCCGCGCGCAGCGACAGGGTCGCGCTCACCTCGCACACGACGGCCAGGGCCAGGAACAGGTAACCCCTCACGGCTCCTCGCGCTCCCGCCCGCGCTGCGAGCCCAGCTCGACGGCGAGGACGCCGGCGACGATGAGGACGATGCCCGCGAGCGCCACCGGGCCGAGGGACTCGCCGAACACGACGGCGCTCAGGCTCGCGGTCAGGGCCACGCCCGCCGCGGACCAGACGCCGTAGGCCACCCCGAGGGGCACCCCGGCGCGCAGCACCCCGCCCAGGAGGGTGAAGGCCCCCGCGTAACCGGTGACGACCACGACGTACCAGCCGGGGTGCCCCAGCGCCGCCTTCAGGGACAGCGAGGCGGACACCTCGCTGAGCACGGCGCCCGCCAGCAGCACCCACCTGTTCACGGGTTCCCTCCCCCCACGTCGTGCGGCGCTGCGGTGGTCGGCGACCTCAGCCGGTCCCCAGGCGACCGCGCAGCCCGCTGCGCACCGCGGGCCACTCGGCACCGGTGACGGAGAACACCACCGTGTCGCGGTAGCTGCCGTCGTGCCACAGCACGTGGTTGCGCAGCACGCCGTCCTGCTTGGCGCCCAGGCGGGCTATCGCGGCGCGGGACCGGTGGTTGTGCCAGTGCGTGCGGAACTCCACCGCGGCGCAGCCCAGCACCTCGAACGCGCGCGTCAGCAGCAGCAGCTTCGCCTCGGCGTTGACCCCCGTGCCCTGGGCCGACTTCGCCAGGAACGTCGAGCCGATCTCCAGGCGGCGGTTCGCCGGGTCGAGGTTCAGGTACGTCGTCGCCCCGCACACCTGACCGGTGTCCAGGCGCCGCACCGCCCACGGCGCCACCGTCCCGGCCCGCTGCTTCGCCAGGCGCTGCTCGACGTCCGCGGCGACGGCGGCGGGCGCGGGGATGCGCGTGTACCAGGTGCGGTGCAGGTCGCCCTCGGCGACGACGCGACGCAGCCCGTCGACGTGACCGGCGGCCGGGTCCGCGGACAGCGGTTCCAGCGCGACGCGGGAACCGCGCAGCGGCACCGCCTCGCAGAACCGCGCGGTCAGCTCATCCACTTGCGCAGCTTCTTCCGGTTCGCGCCGTCCCACGCGCCGTCGAGGTCGTGGCGGGCGACGGCCGAGCGGACCTCCTCCAGCGCGTGCACGCGGCCGAGCACGAACGCGCCCTCCCCGGCGGTGGGCACGAGCTCCTCCAGCACGGCGCGGGCCGCGACGGTCTCCTCGTGCTCGACGAGGACGGCGGTCAGCTCCTTGAGCGCGTCGGCGTACTCCTCCACGTCGTCGCCGCGCAGCGGCACGAGCGCACCGGCGGCGGCGCGGGCGTCCTCGGCGGCGCGGCGCAGGCGCACCAGCGGGTCGGCGGCCGGGTCGCCCGCCGACACGTCGCTGTCGTCGCCGTCGGGGTCCACGTCGCGCTGGGTGTTCTTCACGGCGCGGTGCGCGTCGGCGGCCAGCGGCAGCAGCGTCTTGCGCGCGGACCGGGACGCCTCCCGGGTCAGCGGCGGGTCGGCGACGAACGCCTCCAGGGACGCCACGAGCGCGCGGTACCGCCCGGAGTCCAGCGCGGCGACGACCTCGGCCTGGGCGGCGCCGTGCCGCTCGCCCATCAGCGCCCGGACGGACTCGGCGACGGCGGCGGGGTCGCCCAGGCCGGAGCCGGCGACGTGACCGGTGGCCTCCTCGTCGAGGTCGGCCAGCAGGCGCTCGGTGAGGGCCTCGGCGTCGCGGGCGGCGGACAGCACGCCGGTCAGCCACTCCAGCTCACCCAGGAGCGCCTCGCGCGGCTCGTCGGAGAACAGGGGGGCGAAGGAGCGCAGGACGCCGGTGAGGCGGCGGGACGCGCCGCGCAGGGCGTGCACGGCACCGGGGGCGTCGATGCGGGCCAGCGGGTCCTGCGCCAGCAGGCGGGAGACGTCGTGGGCGAGCTGGCCGAGGACGAGGGCGCCGGCGGAGCGGTCGTCCAGGCCGGCGCCGCCGCCGTCCTCGGGCTCCTCCTGCCCGTCCAGGACGGTGCGCAGCTGCTCGGTGCGGTCGGACTCCTCCGCGCCGCGCTCCTCCCACGCGGCGGTGATGGCGTCCAGCAGGTCGCGGCGGCCGTCGACCACCTCGGCCTGCCACTCCGCCCACGCCTGCGTCGCGGAGTCCTCCGGCACCAGCGGGCGCGCCTGCACCCGGCGGGTGGTCAGGCGCGCCACGACGGCGCCGTCGGCGTCGAGCAGGTCGCGCTGGGTGGCGTCGGCGGTCAGCTGCAGCACCGGGCCGAGGGTCCGCCCGCGCGCGGCCGCCCACGTGAGCCGCTGCAGCGCAGCGGGTGCGGTGCGCACCGCGCGCCCCAGGGCGTGGCGGACCTGGTGGGTGCGCGGGCCCCGGCCGGGCAGTTCCAGCACCCAGCCGCGCGGGGCGTCACCGGTCTGGCGGCGCACCGAGGCGCCGGCGGCGGCGAGGGCGAGGTCCGCGGTGTCGTAGTGCGTCTCCTCGCCGCGCACCTCGCGGGCCGGCGAGACGTCGGCGACGCCGGGCAGTTCACCGCCGCCGGGCGCCTCGTCGGCCGACGGGGCCAGGTAGGTGCGGGTCAGAGCGAGGCGGGGCGACGGCATGGTCAAGAGAAGTACCACGAAGCGGCGGGGGCGCGTCCCCACCGGTCCCGACGGGAACGTCGCGGCCCCGGAGCGTTCACCGCACCGTCAGGTGCCCGGACGGCGGAGCTGGAGCAGCCCGTCGTCGATCACGGCCGTCTGCCCGTCCGGGCCGGTCACCTCGCGCGGCAGCAGCTCCTCGCGCACCACCTCCCAGCCGGCGGTGACGGGCGCGAGGGTCTCGCGGTCCTCGCGCGGGGTGGGCAGGTGCACGTGTGCGCGCGGGTCGTGCTCGTGCTCCCCGCCGTGCTCGTGCTCCCGGTGGCGGCCCGGGCCCCACGGCGGGGTGCTCGCGTGGGCGACGACGACGAGGGAACCGCCGGGGGCGACGAGGCCGGCGGCGCGGCGCAGGACGTCGTCGCGGTCCAGGTGCGCGAAGGAGTGCAGGAAGGAGGCGGTCACCAGGTCGAACTCACCGGCCGGCAGCGAGACGCCCAGGTCGTGCTCCTCGAACCGGGTCCGCTCGGCGACGCCGGCCTCGGCGGCGTGCGCGGCGGCGCGGGCGAGCGCGGTGGGCGAGACGTCGGCGCCGGTGGCGCGCCAGCCGAGGGAGGCCAGCCACACGACGTCGCCGCCCTCCCCGCAGCCGAGGTCGAGCGCGGTGCCCGGGGTCAGGTCCGCCGCGGCACGCACGAGGGCCGCGTTGGGGTGCCCGCTCCAGCGGGCCCCGGCGGTGTACACGCCCTCCCAGAGGGCGCGGGCGTCGGGGGCGTCGGGGTCGAAGTCGCTCACCCGGGCATCGTCGGCCCGGCCCCGTCGCGGGTCGACCTCCCGTGCCGTTCCGGCAAACCCCTCCCCCGCCCCCACCCCCGGTGATCAAGGAAGTTGCCACTTCCTTGATCACCGGGGGTGGGGGGTCGAGGGGGCGGAGGGGGGCGGGGCGGTCCAGGGTGGGGGCGTGGAGACGTTCAGCAGGGACGGGCTCGTGTTCGACGTGCGCGACCACCGCCCGGCCGGGGGCGGCGGGACGGACGTGGTCGTCTGCCTGCACGGGTTCCCGCAGGACTCCCGGGCGTTCGACGCGGTCGCGCTGCGGCTGACGGACGCGGGCCTGCGGGTCCTGGTGCCGGACCAGCGCGGGTACTCCCCCGGTGCGCGGCCGCCGGGCCGAGCCGCGTACCTGCTGCCCGAACTGGTGGGCGACGTGCTCGCGCTCGCCGACGCCGCCGGGGCCGGGCGCGTGCACGTGGTGGGCCACGACTGGGGCGGGGTGGTGGCGTGGGCGCTGGCGGCCGGGCACCCGGAGCGGGTGCGCTCGGCGACGGTGCTGTCCACGCCGCACCCGGCGGCGATGAGGGCGGCGGTCCTGCGCGGGACGCAGGCGCCGCGCTCGGCGTACGTGGCGGGTTTCCAGCTGCCCGCGCTGCCCGAGCGGCTGCTGCTGGCGCGTTCCGGCGCCGCCCTGCGGGCGCTGCTGGTGCGCGGCGGGCTCCCGGCGGAGCTCGCCGCCGGCTACGCGCGCCGGATGGCGGAACCGGGGGCGCTCAGCGCCGCGCTCGGCTGGTACCGGGCGCTGCCGCTGCAGCGCGAGCGCACCGGTCCGGCGAGGGTTCCGGTGACGTACCTGCACGGCGAGCGCGACCCGTTCTTCTCCCCCGCCGCCGTGCGCGGGACGGCGGCGCACGCGCTCGGGGGTTTCACCGACGCCGGGTTGCCGACCGACCACTGGATCCCGGAGCGGGAACCGGCGGCCGTCGCGGACGCCGTGCTGGCCGCGGTGCGGCGACGGGACTGAGGGGACCCGTCGGGGTTCGACCCGTCGGGGTTCGACCCGCCCGGGTTCAGGAGGCGCGGCGGGCGGGGCGCAGCAGTTCCAGGAACCGGCGGCGCGAACCGGCGGCGGTGGGTTCCTCGAGCACGGCGGTGGTGGTCGCGGCGGCGACGGGGGCAGCGGGCGCCTCGGGGACCAGCGGGGCGGGGCCGCGGCTGCCCACGTACGCCTCGGCGGCGAGGACGGAGGCGATGCTGACGCGGGGGCCGTAGGGCGACACGGGGTTTCTCCTCTCCGCCGCGGGGCTCGTCCCTCGCGGCGCTGGAGGACGTGTCGGCCCGCACCGGGCGGTTCCCGAAGCCCCGCCGCGCGAACCCACCCGAACGGCCCCGTGACCGGCGCCACACCCTCCGCACGCTGCGTCGCAGGTGCTCACCCGGTCGCCGCGAGCGTTCCGCGCCGCACGGGTGAGCACGCCCCGCGGGCGGTCCCGCGGGGTTCAGGCCGGCCCGGCCGGCTCCCCCAGGCGGGCGGCACCGACGGCGGCGACCGGTGCTCCCGGCGGCAGCAGCGAGATCCGGTCCTCCACGGCGAGCCCGCGCAGGAAGGCGGACCCGGCGGCCTGCGCCCGCAGCGCCGACGCCACCGCCTCGCGCAGCGGGGCGCCGACGGCCGCGACGCCCCCGCCGAGGACGACGCGCCCGGGGTCGCACGTCAGCGCCAGCGCCCGCACCGCCAGCGCCACCGCGGCGGCCCACTCGTCGCGCACGGCGACGGCCGCGGGGTCGCCGGCGGCGGCCGCGGCGAACAGGTGCTCCGCCGAGCGGCCCTCGTCGCCGTGCGGCCACGCCCGGCGCAGCGCCGCCCCGGAGGCCACCGTCTCCAGGCAACCGCGCTGCCCGCACGGGCACGCCCGGCCCCGCGGGTCGATCGCGAGGTGGCCGATCTCGCCGGCGGCGCCGCTCGCACCGCGCAGGAGGCAGCCGCCGACGACGACACCGGCGGCCAGCCCCGTGCCCAGCGACAGCAGCACCAGGTCGCCGCCGGGGGCGAGCAGTTCCCGCGCACCGAGGGCGCTGGCGTTGACGTCGTTCTCCACGAGCACCGGCACACCGCCCAGCCGCTGGGACAGGGCGTGCCCGAAGGGGACGCGGGCGGTGCCGAACCCCAGGTTCACGGCGTCCCCGACGGTGCCGGCGACGGGGTCGACGAGACCGGGGATGCCGACGCCCACGGCGGCCGGCCCCGCCCCCGGCGCGGCTCCGGGCAGGTCCCGGACGAGTTCGGCGACGACGGCCGCGGCGGCGTCCACCACGGCGCGCACCCCCTCGGGAGACCGGGCGCGGTGGTGCGCCAGGACCGTGCCGTCGGGCGCGAGGGCCACCCCCTCGATCTTGGTGCCGCCGATGTCGAGGCCGACGCGCACCCCGTCCCGCCCGTCGGCGGCGGTGGCGCCGCGGCCGGTCAGCAGGGCCGTCACGGCTCAGCCCGCGCGGGTCTGCGCGCGCACGAGGTCGCGGCGCAGGGCGGTGAAGCGGGCGGTGCTGTCGTCCAGGCCGCCGGGCCGCGAGCGCAGCAGCCAGCAGGCGCGCTGCTCCTCCACGAGCGCGTCCAGCTCGGCCAGCAGCACCCGCGCGGTGGCGGGGTCGGGGCCGTCGGCGCCCTCGGCCCGGGGCAGCAGGTACCGGGCGGCCAGCTCGGCCAGCCGGATCGCCTGGGTGGTCTCGCGGACGACGACGTCGCCGTCGGCGCAGGCCGGTTCGGCGCTGCGCAGCTCCTCGCGGCACCCGGCCAGGACGTCGAGCGCGGCGCGCAGCCGCCCGGCGTCGGGCACGGCCCAGCCGGGCAGGTCACCGGCCTCCAGCAGCGCTCGGTGCAGCGGGGAGGCGTTGAGCACCGGCACCCCCAGCTCGGCGCACACCCGCCCGGCGCGCACGAGGACGCGGCCGGTGGTGCCGGTGGGGTCGTCCAGGGCGTGCTGGTCGAGGACGGCGGCGACGTCGAGGTCGCGGTTGGTCTCCAGGCACCAGCTGACGGCGCCGCCGAACAGGACGGGGCCGAACGCCACGGACGGCGGGTCCCAGTGGCCGTTGTCGCCCCAGGAGGTGTTCAGGTACCCCTGGGCGGAGTTCTCCAGGCCGACCTGGGCTGCGTCGACCATGTTCTCCAGCGCGTTGTCGAGGCGGCCGAGCAGGGAGTTCCAGTTGCTCGCCCCGGGCGCCACCCAGAACGGCACGCCCGCTTCCAGCAGCAGCTTGGCGCGGTCGCGGAACCCGTTGCGCAGAGCGGCGACGTCCACGCCGGCGGCGCGCCACTGCTGCAGCTGGTCGGGGGAGGCGGAGTCGATGACGGCGGCGGTCAGCGACGGGGAGTCGTACTGCCACACGACGGGCACGGCACCGGCGGGCACCCGGCCCATCAGCTCGGGGTGGTCGCCGAACACGTCGGCCCAGAACTCCACGGTGTACCCGCGCTCCAGCCACGGCTGCACGACGCGGGTGAGGTGGTCGAAGTAGACGGTGCCCAGGCCCTCCTCGCGGGCGCGGGCGGCGCTCTTGCCGGTGCCCAGCTCGAAGGGCTCGTCGGCGCCGACGTTGACGCGGCGGGTGCGGAAGAGGGGAACGACCTCCTGGAGCAGGCCGGTGACGAACTCCGCGTTCTCGGGCGTGGGCTCCACGGTGCCCGGGGGACGGTGCTTGCCCCAGGCGGTGAAGCCGTCCTCGTTCTCGGCGCGCTCCGCGTGCGCCTCGTGCTTCAGCCACCGCTCCATGTGCCCGAAGGTGTTCTGGTTGCAGACGAGGTCGATGCCGTGGGCGGCGCACAGGCCGTCGAGCCAGCGCACGTCGTCGGCGGTCATCGGCGAGGCGTCCTGCCACACCTCCTCGTGGCCGCTGAACGCGAAGGTGTGCTCGGTGTACAGCTCGAAGGTGTTCACCCGCGCCAGGGCCAGCAGCTGCACCCAGCGGGCGAGGGTGCGGCGGGTGGGCACGCGGTCGCGGCTGATGTCGAGCATGAACCCGCGCACGGGGAAGTCGGGGTGGTCCTCCACGTGGTAGGCGACCTCGCCGAAGTCGGCCCCGGCGCGCAGCTGGTCCAGGACGGCCAGCGCGTAGCGCAGCCCGGCGGCGTCGGCGTGGGCGACGGTGACGCCGTCGGCGCCGGTGTCCAGGCGGAACCCCTGCGCGGGCAGGGAGGGGTCCAGCCCGACGGTGACGGGTGCACCGGGGGCGGGCCCGGCGCCGGGGACGGCGGTGAGGGTGCGGGGGCGGGGGAAGGGGGTGACGGGCACGTCGGCTCCGATGCGCTGTCGGTCGGGTTCGGGGCGGGGTGGTGGGGCGGTGCGGGTCTCAGCCCTTGACGGCGCCGGCCACCATCCCCTTGGTCATGGCGTTCTGGACGAGCAGGAACAGGACGATGACGGGGACGGCGATGAGGCTGGAACCGGCCATGACGCCGGACCAGTCGGTCTCCTGGACGTTGGAGGAGAAGGTCTGCAACCACACCGGCAGGGTGAGGCGGTCGCCGGAGGCGAGCATGACGAACGCGAGGGTGTACTCGTTCCAGGCGACGAGGAACCCGAAGACGCCGGTGGCGACCAGGCCGGGGCCGAGCAGCGGGAAGGTCACGCGGAAGAAGGCGCCGATGCGGGAGCAGCCGTCCACCGTGGCGGCCTCCTCCAGGCCCACGGGGACGCCGTCGACGAACCCCTTGAGCATCCAGACGGTGAACGGCAGCACGAGCCCGACGTACAGCAGGGACAGGCCGGGCACGGAGTTCAGCAACCCCCAGCCGTCGAGCATGCGGTACTGGGAGATGAACAGCGCCTCGGCCGGGATCATCTGGATGACGAGGACCGCGACGATCGCGGCGCGCCGGCCGCCGAAGCGGAACCTGCTCAGCGTCACGGCGGCCAGGGTGGCGCCGACGACGGACACGAGGACCGCCAGCAGGGTGACGGCCATGCTGAAGCCGAGGGAGGTCCAGAACACCCGGTCGGTCAGGATGCCGGCGAAGGAGTCCAGCGTGGGGTGAAGCGGCGCCAGCAGCGGCGGGTTCTGCCGCAGGCGCTCCGCCGGCATGAGGGCGGAGTTCAGCATCCAGTAGACGGGGAACGCCCACAGCGCGGCGAACAGCAGCGCCACGACGTTCCACAGGCGCCGGTGCCGGCCGCGGGCCGTGGTGACCGGGCGCCGGGCGGCCGGGGTGGGGGCTTCGGTGGTCGCCATCACAGTTCTCCCTGCTTCATCAGCGTGCGCAGGTAGCGCCAGGTCATCAGCAGGACGAGGACGAGCATGACGGTGGCGAGCGCGGACGCCATGCCGTAGTCGCCGCCGCCGATGCCGGTCTCGTACACGTAGGTGCCCAGCAGGTTGGTGCGCTCGTTGTTGCCGGCCCCGGCCTGCAGCACCTTGATCTGGGTGAAGACCTTCATGTCCCAGATGACCTGCAGCATCAGCAGCAGCAGGACCACGGGCCGCACGATGGGCAGCAGCACGTGGCGCAGGCGCTGGTAGCCGCTGGCCCCGTCGAGCTGGGCGGCCTCGACGACCTCCTCGTCGACCTGGGTGAGGGCGGCGTACGTGGACAGCGTCACCAGCGGGACCGACGTCCAGACGACGGTGACGGAGGCGACGAGGAAGAACGTCCACGCGCTGGCCGCCAGCCACGCGTAGCCGTCGAAGGACTGCAGTCCCAGGGAGGTGAGCAGCCAGTTCACGAACCCGTACCGGGGTTCGACGAGCCAGGTGTAGACGGTGAGGGCGGCGATGGGTGGCATGGCCCAGGCGAGCACGAGGGCGGACTGCAGCAGGACGCGCGGCAGCCGCGAGACGTGCTGCATGAGCACGGCGAACCCGACGCCGAACAGCATCGTCACGGCGGCCGACACCGCGCAGAACGCGATGGATCGGCCGACGACGACCCAGAAGTAGGGGTCGGTGACGACGTCGGCGTAGTTGCGCAGGCCGACGAACTCCGGCGGCCGGCCGAACTGCTGGGCGAGCCCGAACTCCTGGAACGACATGACGAGCTGCCGCACCATCGGGTACCCCAGGGCCAGGCACACCAGCAGCACCGGCAGGCCCAGCAGGAGGTAGGGGGCCAGGCGCTGCCCGGCGCTGCGCCTGCGGGGTCTGGCCCCGGCGGCGGGCGCACCGCCCGGCGCGAGAGCGCCGGGCGCGACCTGCGCACCGAGTCTTTCGGGGGTGAGCTGTTCGGGCACCTCGTCTCCTTCCTCCTGCCGGTCGCCGGTCCCGTCAGCCGTTCAGCTGCTTCTCGAGCGTGGCGTCCGTCTCGGCGGCGACGGTGGTGACGTCCTCACCCCGGGCGATGCGCACCCAGAAGTCGCGGGGCACGTTGTTGCCGTCGACGACGCCCCACTGGGGGCTGTTGGGGGTGAGCTCGGAGTTCTGGATGACGTCCTGGGAGATGTCCGCCGTGGGGCCGGTGAGCGCGGACGTGTAGGCGGTGTTCCCGGGGATCCAGCCCGCGTCGGAGGCCAGCGCGCTCTGGAACTCCTCGGAGTACATGAGCTTCAGGGCCGCCTCGGACAGCTCCTGGTTGTGGTTGTTGGCGGAGATGCCGATGCTGGAGCCGCCGGAGAACGTCTTGCCGATGCTGCCGGGCTCGAGGCCGGGCAGCGGCATGACGCCGACCTTCCCGGCGTCCCACAGCGCCTGGTCGATCTTGCCGACGGCGTAGTTCAGGGAGCTGTAGATGCCGACCTTGCCCTGGTTGAACAGCTCGTAGGCGACCTGGGCGTTCTCGTTGGAGTCCAGGGCGTACTTCGTGGCGTTCTGGTACAGGTCCTGCACCTCGCGCAGGGCGGCCAGCGACTCGGGGGTGGACAGCCGCCCCACCCACTTCTCGCCCTCCTGCTCGGCGTACTGCCCGCCGTAGGTGAACAGCCACCCCTCGTTGGTGTGCGGGTCGGCCCCGGCCAGGTACATGCCGGAGAAGTCGGGCACGCCCTCGGGGTTGGCGGCCTGCAGGGCCTTCGCGGCCTCGCCGAGCTCCTCGATGGTCTTCGGCACGGCGATGCCGGCCTGCTCGAACAGGTCGGTGCGGTAGAAGATCACGCGCGCCCCGGCGTAGAAGGGCGCCGCGTACAGCTCGCCGTCCCAGGAGCCTGCGCCGATGAAGCTCTGGATGAGGTCCTCGCCGCCCAGCTCCTCCTCGAGGTCGCCGATGGGGGCGAAGGCGCCGACGGAGGAGAAGGTGGCGACCTGCGTGTTGCCGACCTCGACGATGTCGGGGCTCTCGTCCTCGCTGGCGAGGCTGGTCTGCAGCTTCTGGACGATGCCGTTCCACTGCTGGACCTCGATGGTCATGTCGGAGCCGGGGTTCTGCGCCTCGAACTCCTCCTCGAGCCAGGTGGCGGCGGACTCGGGCACCGAGTCCTTCATGAACCAGACGCGGACGTCCTGGCTGGTGGCCTCGGCGTCCGCCGAGGACGATTCGCCGCCGCACGCGGCGAGGGAGAGGATGAGGGTCGCGCCGAGCGCGAGGGCCTTGGTGAACCTGCTGACCGGGATCGTCACGACGATTCCTTCCGTGGTGTGCCGCGGCGTTGCGGCGGTGGAGGGGGATCTGGCGCGGAACGGGGTGGGAGCTCAGCTGAAGCCGAGCTCCCCGGAGAGCACGAGGGCCGCGGCGCCCCTGAGCACCGCGGAGTCCTCCAGCGAAGCCGTGCGGACCGTCGGGACGTCGTCGGCCGTGGGCAGGCAGGCGTCCCGCACGCTGCGGCGCGCGGCGTCGAGGAGCGGTCCGGCGAGCAGGTCGCGCGGTCCGCTGAGCAGGACCTCGTCGAGGTCCAGGGCGGCGACGACCGGGGCGAGCGCGGCGCCGAGGCGCCGGCCCGCGGCCGTCAGGACGGCGCGGCGGCGGGCGGGCGTCCTGCCCTCCAGCGCCGCGGTGAGGCGGGGCACGGACAGGTACGTCTCCAGGCACCCGCGCCGGCCGCACTCGCACGGCGGGCCGTTCGGTGCGACGGTGAGGTGCCCGATCTCGCCGGCGGCCATGCGCCCGCCGCGCACGAGGTGACCGTCGAGGACGATGCCGGCGCCGAGCCCCTCGCCGACCATCACGGTCATCGACCCGGAGGGCGAGGAACCGCCGTAGGTGAACTCGGCCAGCGCCCCGGCGTTCGCGTCGTTGACGACGTGCACCCCGGCCCCGAGGGCGTCGGTGAGCAGCTGCGCCAGCGGCACGTCGCTCCAGCCGAGGTTCGCGGCGTCGACGACGGTGCCGTGCTCGTCGACGACGCCGGGGGTGCCGATCCCGACGCCGAGGACGGACGCCCGGGCGGCGGAGCGCGCCGACCCCAGGACGCCGCGGCAGAACTCCTCCACCGCCGCCAGGGCCGCGGAACCCCGCAGCCCGTGCAGGTCGGCGGTGGTCTCCTCGACCACCCGGCCGGTGAGGTCGAGGACGGCGCCGCGGACCGCGGACAGGCGGGTGAGGTCCACGGCGACGACGAGGTTGTCCTCCCCGCGCAGTCCGACGGGCGTGGCGGGTTTGCCGACGCGCCCGCCGGAGCGCGCCTGCAGCTCCGCGACGAGGTCGTCGGCGACGAGGCCGGCGACGATCTCGGAGACGGTGACGCGGGTGAGGCCGGTGGCGCGCGCCAGGTCGGCGCGCGAGAGCGGCCCGGAGTGGAACAGGACCCCGAGCACGACGGCC
This sequence comes from Kineococcus sp. G2, assembly GCF_037154035.1. NCBI lineage: Bacteria > Bacillati > Actinomycetota > Actinomycetes > Kineosporiales > Kineosporiaceae > Kineococcus > Kineococcus sp. G2. The sequence continues at coordinate 36,395 of NZ_JBBBEM010000111.1, forward strand.
CGGTTGTGCGCCCGGGCCTGGGCGGGCAGGACCTTGGCGCTGGGGCGCAGGCCACCGCCGGGCGCGGGCCGCGGCGCGGTGCGCGGCCGGGGTGCGCCGGGGGCGGTGGACGTCGTCACCCGGGTTAGTTTCGACTCCTGACAAATCGTTGGCAAGGGGGTGGAGCGGGTTTAACAGGACCGTTACGCCCTTGAACCGCCGACACCCCCTCCCGCAGTGATCAAGGAAGTGGCAACTTCCTTGATCACTGCAGGGGGGCGGGAGGAGGGGGGGGTGACAAGCGTGCTTGACACGGCGGGTCGCGAGGGGGCAGGCTCGCCACCATGACAAGCAAGCTTGACACCGCGAACCGCAGTCGAGGCGACCGCGCCCGGGCGCACGCCTACCTGCGCGAGTTCCTCCCCGCCATGGCCGCGTACGTCGTCGTCCTGGTCGCCGTGCTCACCTGGGGCGACGTCGACGGCGACAGCCCGTGGCGGTTCCTGTGGGCGCTGCTGCCCCTCCTGCCCGTGCTCGCCGTGGCGCGGGCCGTGGTGCGGGCGCTGCGGCGCTCCGACGAGTACGCCCAGCTGCTGCAGCTGCGGGCCCTCGCGGTCGGCTTCGCGGCCGCGATGCTCGCCTGCGCGGTCCTCGGCCTGCTGGGCGTGACCGGCCTGGTGGTGCCGGCCGCGCCCTGGCTGGTCCTCGGCGCCGGGATGGCGTCCTGGGGCGTCGCCGCCGGCGTCGTGCACCGCTGACGGCCCGCACCGACGTGAGGAACAGCATCCGCGAGCTGCGCACCGCGCGCGGCTGGACGCAGGCCGCCCTCGCCGACCTCCTGGACGTCTCACGCCAGACCGTCAACGCCCTGGAGACCGGCCGGTACGACCCGAGCCTGCCGCTGGCGTTCCGCCTGGCGCGGCTGCTCGGCGAACCCCTCGAGGCGATCTTCGACCCGGACGAGCAGGACGAGGCCGCGACCACCCGCTGAAGCGCCCGCCGCGGTGGTCGGGGGGGCAGGATCGGGGCGGAGCCGCCGGGCGGCGGCCCGGACGGGAGGAACGCCGTGGAGCACCAGCGCTGGTGGACGACCCACCCCGACCGGCCCCTGTGGGGCGCCTGGTCCAACCTCGCCAGCCCGGGAGCCGTGGGCGTCCTCGCCCGCTCCGGCGCCGACTGGGTGCTGCTGGACGCCCAGCACGGCGAGCACGACGACCGCTCGGTGCGCGAGTGCCTGCGCGAGGTCCCGCCCGGCACGGGGGCGCCGGTGCTGGTGCGGCCCGGCAGGCTGGACGTGCAGGAGATCGGCCGCGCCCTCGACGCCGGTGCCGCCGGCGTGCTCGTGCCGATGGTGAGCACCCCGGAGCAGGCGCGCACCGCGGCGCGCGCCTGCCGCTACTCCCCCGCCGGTGAGCGCAGCTGGGGCCCGCACGCCCTGATCAGCGGTCGCCCCGCGACGCCGCCGGCCGCCGCCGACGCGGGCGTGCTGTGCGCGGTCATGGTGGAGACGCGCGAGGGCCTGGCGAACGTCGGCGGCATCGCCGCCACCGACGGCGTGGACGTGGTGTTCGTCGGGCCGTTCGACCTGTCGCTGGAGCTGGGCACCGACGTCGACGCCCTGCTCGCCGCCGACGGCCCCGGCGACCCGTTGCCGACGGTCGTGCGCGCCTGCGCCGAGCACGGCGTGGTGCCCGGTGCGTTCGGGGTGGGGGCGGCGCGCGCCGCCCGGTTCCGCGACCTGGGTTTCCGGTTCGTCGCGGCCGTGGCCGACACGCAGCTGCTCGCCGAGGGCGCGCGCGCACACCTGGCGGCGTCCGCCTGACCTGCGCCCCGGAACCGCGACGGGTACTCACCATCAGTCCGGGAAGTGCTGCCGGCCGCCAACCAGATCGAGGCGATCACCTCGGAAGCAGGCCT
>NZ_JBBBEM010000112.1:0-585 GCF_037154035.1 Kineococcus sp. G2
CCGTGGCCGACACGCAGCTGCTCGCCGAGGGCGCGCGCGCACACCTGGCGGCGTCCGCCTGACCTGCGCCCCGGAACCGCGACGGGTACTCACCATCAGTCCGGGAAGTGCTGCCGGCCGCCAACCAGATCGAGGCGATCACCTCGGAAGCAGGCCTGTGAACGTCGCTGCGGCAGCTGCCGCACGTGCGGCAGGTGCCACCCCCGCCCGCCCGCTCCCCGAGGGCGTGCCGGCGGTGATCTACTCCACCGCGGGCTTCATGGCCGGCTGCGGTGGCCAACCGGGGCGGCCCGCGCCAGCAGCACATCTTGTCGTCACTGGTGTTGGTCGTCGTCCACGGCGTTCTCGGAAGAGGACGGCACTGGTGACCTGAGCCGAAGAAGGCTCTCTCCGCTCCACGCAGCGGGGAGGGCCTTCTTCGTGCACCCGTCAGGCCGTGGGGGACGGCAGGCGGTACTTCGCCGCGAGCTCGGCGTTGTGCTCACGCACCAACTTGCTGTTCTGGAAGAGGTCGATGATGTACCCGATCAGGAAGTACTGAGCCCTTGTCGGTAGCGGTTCTCCCAACTGCTGAGCACCAGCGCC
>NZ_JBBBEM010000113.1:0-80154 GCF_037154035.1 Kineococcus sp. G2
ACGCGTCGTCGGCGTCGGCGACGGTGTCGTTGTCGTCGTCGAGGTCCGCGCGGTTGCCGGTGCCGTCCTTGTCGGTGTCGACCGACTCGTTGGCGGCCAGCGGGAACGCGTCGTCGGCGGCGGCGACGGTGTCGTTGTCGTCGTCGCCGTCCGCGCTGTTGCCGATGCCGTCCTTGTCGGTGTCGACCGACTCGTCGACGTCCAGCGGCAACGCGTCGTCGGCGTCGGCGCAGGTGTCGTTGTCGTCGTCGCCGTCCGCGCTGTTGCCGATGCCGTCCTTGTCGGTGTCGACCGACTCGTCGACGTCCAGCGGCAACGCGTCGTCGGCGTCGGCGCAGGTGTCGTTGTCGTCGTCGCCGTCCGCGTTGTTGCCGATGCCGTCCTTGTCGGTGTCGACCGACTCGTTGACGTCCAGCGGCAACGCGTCGTCGGCGTCGGCGACGGTGTCGTTGTCGTCGTCGTCGTCCGCGTTGTTGCCGATGCCGTCCTCGTCGGTGTCGACCGACTCCGCCGGGTTCAGCGGGAACGCGTCGATGTCGTCGTTCACGCCGTCACCGTCGGTGTCTCCCCCCTCAGCCGGCGGCTGGTCGGTCGGCGCCTTAGGGCCCACCGGAGCAGGGGTGTTGGTGTCGGCGTCCGCGATGCCCGCCAGAGCGGTAACACGAACGTTGGTGGGGTCGAACGCGGCCACGTTCACACCAGCAGCGACGGTGACGCGGATCGCGTTCTCCCCCGCGGCGGCGAAGACAGCGGTCGGGTTGGGTGCGTCGTCCGTCAGAGTGACCGACGTGCCGTCCGCGTCCACCAGAGTGACGGAGCTGTTGAAGGTGACCGCGTCGGAGAAGTTCAGCGTGAAGCTGTCGCCCTGGTCCAGAGCAGCGCCGTTGGTCTCGCTGGAGGTGACCCCCTGGAGCGTGGCGAGTTCTTCGAGGTTGAAGGTCGCCACCGCGTCGTCCACGAGGTAGTTCGTCACCGAGAAGGTCAGCGGAGCACCCTGGCTGAGGGCATCGGTGATCGCGGCCTCGAACTGGTCCAGCGTCCGACCGTCACCGCCCACCGCGAAGAGCTGCCCGGAGCCGTAGTTGAACTGAAGGACAGTCCCCCCGACGTTGGCGTACAACGTGTTGGCCTCGGTGTTGGCGGCCAGCACAGTGCCCGTCTGGGCGGCCGCGGACTCCTCGGCCTCCTCGTACCAGGTGACCGACGTCGGCGCACCCTGGGTGATCTCCAGGTCGGCGTCGTCGTCGGTGTTGACGCCCGCAGTGACCACGTCGGTGGCCGAGTCAACCGGCCCGGTGTAACGCAGGGTGGCCACGCCGTCGGCGTTGCTGGTGCGGGTGTAGGGACCCACGACCGTCTCGACACCTGCGTTGTCCGTGCGGGTGATGGTGAAGACGACGTCCTCACCGACCAGCGGGTTGCCGTACTGGTCGGTGACCGTCGCGCTCACGCTGCTGGCCGAAGCGACCTGAGCGAACTCCGCCTCGGCCTCAAGGTCCAGCGTGCGGGTGGCGGCAGCGGCGTCCGTCCAGGTCACCGTGCTGGTCACGTCCGGCTCGTCGCCACCGTTGACACGGTCTCCGTTGGAGTCGATCCAGGCGAGAACGGTGTCAACAGTCTGGTTGCTGCTGTCGGCGTCCGGGTCAGCCAGGGTGTAGCTGAAGGAAGCGGTACCGGTGGCGTCCGTGGTCACGACCTGGGTGTTGACCGCAGTACCGCCACGGAGGACCTGGAAGACGATGCTCTCCCCGGCGTACGGAGCCGTCTGCGGGTTTCCGTCCTCGTCGTTGGTGTCGGTCACCAGCTGGACGGTCTGGGTGTAGGTGGTGCCGTACTGGCGCAGTGGCGTGGCCGAGGTGGCCACCAGACCGGTGACGGTGGCGAACGTGGTGGCCGGCCCCACACCGAAGTCGTCGACGGGAGCACCGTCGTCGCCGACGTCCAGACCGTCATCCTCGCCGTCGACGAAGATGACCGGGACGATCGCCTCCTCGGCGTTGGCCCCACCGACGACCGTGAAGGTGAAGGTCCCCGCCTCGACCTCAGTGGTCACGATGGCGGAGGGGGAGCTGACCACGGTGTCGTTGACGGAGATCACGCGGGCGGCCACGGAGCCCAGCTCCGCAGCACCGTCGTTGTCCTCGAAGGTGACGGTGCCGTCGGTGACGGTGACAGCGCTAGCCTCGGCCAGAGCGATGGTCACGTCGCCGGCAGGAACGCCCGAGACGGTGTAGGTGACCTCGCCGCCCTCGTTGACCACGGCGTCGTCGTTCGCGGTGATGCTGAAGGCCTGGTTGGTGGGCGGAGCCTCACCCTGAGCGGCATCCTCGACAGCCTCGACGACCTCGGGGGCCACGGCCGCGGTGCCACCGAAGACAGCGCCGGCGACGAGGGTCCCGGAGTTGTCGCGCAGGTAGTTCGCGGCGGGGTCGCCGAGCACGCCGTTGCCCTGGGTGAGCAGCAGCGGGAACTGCTGGGTTCCCAGCCACTGGGAGCTGGTGAGCGCGTCGGCCGCGTTGGTCACCTCGGTGGTGTCGCCGCGGGCGATGCCGACGCCGGTGTTGGAGAAGCCCCACTCGGACACGGCGATGCGCGCCAGCTCGGCCGCGGTGGCCTGGCCGCTCGCGCCGAAGACGCGGTCGTTGACCGTGAAGTCGGCGTCGCGGAGGGACTCCTCCACGGACGCCGGCACGGCAGCGGTGCCACCGAGGACGGTCACGGTGTCGATACCGGCTTCCCGCACGGCGTTGATCCACGCCTCGTCCACGGCACCGGCGACCGGCAGGATCGGGATGCCGTTCGCGTAGGCGATCGGGCCGGCGGCCAGGGAGTCGGCCGGGTTGCCGAACGCGCGGACCACGAAGGCCTGGTTGGAGGCCTCGGGCGACGCGGACAGCTCGCCGAGGACGTCCACGGCGGTGGCGACGCGGTCGGCACCGAACACGCGCTCCACCGCGTAGGTGGCGTCGAGAGCCCTGTACTGCTCCGCGCTCACGGCGGCAGCGCCACCGACGACCACGACGTTCTCCACGCCCAGGACCTCGAGCGCGTCCTCGGTGTCCGCGTTCAGGGAGCCCTGGTCGGTGAGGAGCACGGCGGCGTCCAGCGAACCGGCGAGCGCGGCGGCCGACAGCGCGTCAGCAGGGCTGTAGGCGTTGACGAGGACGGCGGTGCTCACGCCGTCGGGGAACGTCTCCAGCGCGATGTTGGCGGCCGTCTCGAAGCGGTTGTCGCCGAAGACGCGGTCGGCGGTGAAGCCGGGGGCGGCAAAAGCGGAAGAAGAGAACCCGACGGTGGTCAGACCCACGAGAGCCGCGACGCCGGCCCCGATACCACGCCGGCGCAACCGGGAGGTTGCTGCGGTCACGATTGCCTCCAAGGCAGTTGTGAAGTGATGTTCCCCCCCACGGGGGCCGGCTCAGTGCGAGCCTGCTGCCGCCAGCTCCTCCACTACTCAGCGGAGTTCCCTGGTGACGCAGTCGAACGTACACGAGAGTCACGATGGCAACACGGTGAGTTATGGGACTGGTGGGACTCGACCCCTCTGTCACACAACCGACACACGGCGTGACCTGCGCTTTTGCCTTGAGGGGGGGTACATAACAGTTTGGTAACGGGACGCCTCACCCGTCCCGCTGACCCCTCCAGACCCGTTCGGCCTAGTCACAGCGGACCGGGTCACCACCCACGCAGGGACCCCCGCCCCCGTGACTCCTGTGGGTGACCCCCGCACGGCCCCGTCAAGCCCGCGCCCCGCGACGCCGATGCACACCCCGTGACCGCAGCAGCCCCCGCGACCCCGCGCGCCCGCGCCGCGGTCGCGGCGCTCCTCACGCTGCCGCTGCTCGCCCTCGTCCCCCTCGTGCACGACCGCTGGCACCAGGCCGACCGCATCACCACCGCGATCGGCCTCGCCGCCCTCCTCGGCGCCGCGCTGCCGCTCGTGGTGCGGTGGGCGCTCGGGCACCTGCAAGCCCTCGCCTACGGCGTCGCCGGCACCACCTGGGGCGTCGGCGTCACCATCGCCGGCCTGTGGCCGCACGCCACCGCCGGCCCCGTGCCCCTCACCGACCTCGCCCTCACCGCCGCGGTCCTCGGGATGCTCGGACTGGGCGTGCAGCACGTCCTCGCCGCCCGCTCCGGCACCGACGACCCCCCGCTCGTCGTCGACGCCCTCATGCTCGGCAGCGCCCTCGCCGTGGCCGCCTGGGAACTCCTCTCCCGCTCCACCGACCCCGGCAGCACCACCTGGGTGATCGCCTCGCCCTGCCTGCTCGTGGTGTCCACCCACGTCGGCATGGCCGTCGCCCTCGCCGTGGAGCACGCCCGGATGCGCCTCACCTGCCTCGCCGCCGGGACCATGACCGCCGCCACCGCCGTGGCCGCCCTCACCCCCCAGCAGGACGTCGCGCACGTCGCGATCACCGTCGCCCTCCTCGCCGGTCTCACCGCCGCCGCCGTCGCCCCCACCGCCGCGCCCCGGCACGCCGGCGTCGCCGCCGCGCGCGCCGCCCGCCGCATGGAGATCGCCTCCCTCGTGCCCGGGCCCGTGCTGCTCGTGGACATCGCCGTCCTCGTCGCGTTCCCGCGCGCCGACCCCGTGCTCTTCGCCTTCTACCTGTGGGTGCTCGCCACCTTCACCGTCCGGCACGTCACCACCGCGCGCGCCGTCGACCGCAGCACCGCCCACCTCACCTTCCAGGCCCTGCACGACGACCTCACCGGCCTGCCCAACCGCGCCGCCCTGCACCGCGCCCTCACCGGCCCCGACCGCGACCACGCCCTCGTGCTGCTCCAGCTCACCGGCCTCGACGACGTCAACGACGTCCTCGGCGTCACCACCGGCGACGCCCTCGTCCGTGCCGCCGCCCACCAGGTCCGCCGCGCCGCCGAACCGTGGGGCGCCACCGCCCACCGCACCGCCGGCGACGAGATCGCCGTCCTGGTGCCCGGGGACGTCGAGCACGCCCTGCGGCTCGCCCACGCCCTCGTCGGCGTCGTCGCCGAAGCCCCCGCCCGGGTCGACGGCGCCGCGCGCTTCCCGGTGTCCGCCGTCGCCGGCGTCGCCCCCTGCCCCGCCCGGCCCACCCGCCACGACGGCGAGGGGGACGACGGCGAGGGGGACGACGGCGAGGGGGACGACGGCGAGGGGGACGACGGCGAGGGGGACGACGGCGAGGGGGACGACGGCGAGGGGGACGACGGCGAGGGGGACGACGGCGAGGGGGACGGCGGCGAGGCCGGCGACCCCCTGACGGCCCTCCTGCGCGCCGACATCGCCCTGCGCGACGCCCGCCTGGCCGGCCGCGGCCACGTGTCCGTGTACTCCGGCGACGTCGCCGCCGCCCACGCCCGCCGCACCCTCCTGCGCGAGCGCCTCAGCGCCGCCCTGCGCGACGGCCACCTCGACGTCCACTACCAGCCGATCGTGTCCTTCGACACCGGCCGCGTGGAGAAGTTCGAGGCCCTCGCCCGCTGGGACGACCCTGCCCTCGGCCGCATCCACCCCGGCGAGTTCATCGCCGTCGCCGAGGAGTCCAACCTCGTCGTCGCCCTCGGCGAGCACGTCCTGCGCACCGCCGTGCGCGGCGCCACCACCGCCGGCGCGTTCGCCGCCGGGGTCGGGCTCACCGTCAACGTCTCCGTCGTGCAGCTGCAGGCACCCGGGTTCGCCGACACCGTCCGCGACGTCCTCACCCGGCACGGCGTGCCGCCGCACCTGCTCACCCTGGAGCTCACCGAGTCCGTCTTCCTCGACGCCGACTCCCCCGCCGAGCGCGTCGTCACCGAGCTCGCCGGCCTCGGCTGCACCATCGCCATCGACGACTTCGGCACCGGCTACTCCGCGTTCGGCTACCTCGACCGGCTGCCCGTGCACGTCCTGAAGATCGACCGCTCCCTCACCAGCTCCATCACCGAGGCCGGCAACGGGCGCTCCGTCGTCACCTGCGTCGTCGACCTCGCCACCCGCCTCGGCATGGCCGTCGTCGTCGAAGGCGTCGAGACCGAGCGCCAGGCCACCGCCTGCCGGGAGATGAACGCCCCCCTCGGCCAGGGCTGGCTGTACTCCGCGGCCGTCCCCCTCGACGGCGTGCCCGCCCAGCTCACCCGCACCTACCCGGTGCCGGGGCTCGCCGTCCCCACCGCCTGACGCGCGGGCGCCACCCCTCCCCCTCCGCGGTGATCTTGCACTGCTGAACGCTCAACCGTGCAAGATCACCGGGGTGCGGGAGGGCGGGACGCGCACGGGGAGCCGACCGCCGCAGCACCCGGCTCCCCACCACCGCGACCACCCGGCGGCGACCACGCGCCACCGCGACGGGCAGGCTCAGGCCCCCGCCGCGCCCTCCAGCCGCTGCGCGGCCTCCGCCGCCACCGCCCGCAGCGCGTCCAGGTCCGCCCCGGAGAACTCCCGCGGCTCGCCGCCCATCACGCACACCGACCCCACGACGTGACCGGAGCGGGTGCGCACCGGCACGCCCGCGTAGGTGCGCAACCCGTCCACCGTCGACAGCGGGTTCTCCCGCGTCGTGGCGTCGGCGGCCAGGTCCGGCACCACCAGCTCCTCGCCGGATCGCACCACCCGCGCGCACAGCGCCCACTCGGCGGGCGTCGCACGCGCCTCGGCCATCCAGCCGGTCAGGCCGTGCGCGCCCGCGATGACCTGCGCGCCGGTGAGGACCACGTTGAGCATCGCCACCGGGGCGCCGGTCTCGGCGGCGCCGCGCGCCAGCAGGTCGCCCACCAGCGGCTGCACGTGCTCCACCTCGTCGGCGCGCAGCGCCGCCACCGCGTCCAGGCGGTCGTGGTCGTAGAGGGCGTCGTCCGTGACGGGGGCGGCGGTGGCGAGCTGCCGGGCCATCCACGCGTACCACTCGGGCGAGCCCTCCACCGCGTCCTCCGCCGTGCCGGCGCGCGGTCCCTGCTCCGTCGTCACCTCGGTGCCCCCTTCGTCGTCTCCAGCGCGCCGTGCACGCGCAGTCTCAGCAGGCAGCTGCGCACGGCCAGGCGCAGCCGCGGGTCGGTCGCGTCGGCGGCGAGGCGCTCGCCGACCACGCGCATCTGCGCCGGGGTCAGCGCCGTGCCGTGCAGGCCCGTGGCGAGGGTCGCGCGCGACCACGCCAGCAGCGCCTCGCTCGGGCCGACGACCCCGGCGATCTCCTTCAGCCAGTCCACGACGGTCGGGCGGGCCAGACCGCGCAGCGCGGCTCCCGTCCCGGTGCTCCGGTCCACACCGTGTCATCGGCACGCTCGGGCCCGCACCGCAGCGCTCGACCGGGTGACACCCCGCGGACACCACGCTGCGTGACGAGGAGAGGACGACACGTTCACCGAAGCGCACCCCCCGCCGGCACCCCGCCTGCGACGATCGTCCCCGGGACCAGACGGGAGGAGGAACCGGTGCAGCGCGACGAGCACAGCCTCACCGCTCGGCGGGCGACCGGGGCGAGGAGCGTCCGCGCGGCCCTCGTCGTCGCGCTCGTCCTCGGCCTCGCCGCCCTCCTCGGCGGCTTCGGCGGCACCCTCGAAGCGCCCGTGATGGCCGCGGAGGTCCTGGCCACCACCGTGCTGGCCGCAGCCGCGCACCTGGCCCCCAGCCGCCGCGGGCGCCACGTCCTCGCCCTCCTCGCCGCCTACTGGGGCCTCACCGCCGCCGGCGACACCTACTGGCTGCTGACCACCGACACCACCGGCGTCAGCTTCGCCGACGGCGAGTTCGAGCCCGGGGTGACGATGACCCTCGAGGTGGTCCGGTACGCCGCCGTCCTCGGCGTCCTCGCCCTGACCACCCCCGTCACCGAGGGGCGGCGCTGGACGTGGCGGCGCGGCCTGGCGCAGGCGCAGGTCACCGTCAGCGTCACCGCCCTCGCCCTGCTCGCCACCCCGCTGGGCGTCCTCGTCGACGACGGCCGCTCCTACTCCCTGTTCACGTTCTTCGACGTCGTCGTGGCCGCCGCCGCGCTCGGCGCCGTCCTCGGCGCCGCCTGGACGACCCCGCGCCCCGACCGGACCGCCACCCGGCTGCTCGCCGTCACCGCCGCCGGGGTGAGCGCGGTCGTGCTCGGCGACGCCGTCATGGTCCAGGCCCTCACCCGCGCCGACCCCCTCGGCGGCGGTGCCGGGATCGTCCTCATCGCCGCCGGTGTCCTCACCCTCCTGATCACCCACCTGCGCGCCGGGCCGCCCGCCCCCACCGGCGGCACCGCGCTGCCGCGCGTGCCGGTGCGCACCCACCCCCGGCTCGTCCTCGCCGTCACCGTCGCCGCGCAGGTCGTCGCGCCGCTGGCCGTCAGCGCCCTCACCGCCGCCCGGCTCGGCACCGCCGCCCCCGGGCCCGCCACCCTCGGCACCGCCGTCGCCGCGCTCGCCCTGTCCGTGCTGCTCGCCGCCGTGCAGGCCCGCCGCGCCCAGCTCGCCCAGGTCGCCGCCGCGGCCGCGCAGCGCGACGAGCTCACCGGCGCCCACAGCCGTCGCGGCCTCGCCGAGCACGCCCGCCGCCACCTCACCGCCGGCAGCGGCACCTGGACGCTCGCCCTGTTCGACCTCGACGGCTTCAAGGCCGTCAACGACACGTTCGGGCACGACGCCGGCGACGCCGTCCTGCGCACCGTCGTGGCGCGCGCCGCCGCCGTCCTCGACGGGCACGGGATCGTCGCCCGCCTCGGCGGCGACGAGTTCGTCGTCCTCCTGCACACCGGCGGCGCCGACGCCCCCACCACCACCGACGCGCTGCGGCGGCTGCGCGCGGCCGTCACCTCCCCCGCCCGCCTGCCCGGCGGCACCACCGTCGCCGTCGGCACCTCCCTGGGCGCCGTCGACGCCACCGGCGGCGACGACCTCGCCGCGCTGCTGGCGGCCGCCGACCGGCGCATGTACGCCGAGAAGCGACGGCACCCCGCCCCGCCCGCGCAGCGGACGCCCGCCCCGCCCGCGCAGCGCCCGTCTCCCCCCGCGCGACCCCGTCGCTGAGGAGGCGCGCGCCCCGCACCCGGGTGGACGGCACCGGGCGGGCGGCGGGCGGGCGCCGGGCACCCCCGCGGGTTACGCTCCCGCCGATGGACGGGACCCACGCCGCGTTGGCGGACGACGCGGTGGCCGACTCGCTGCCCAGCGTCGTCCACGGTCAGCCGGGAGCGGTGCTGCTCGTGCGCGTCACCGACGGCACCGTGCTGTTCGCCAACCCCCTCGCCGAGGAGCTCGCCCCCGGCGCCTCCCTGCCCTGCGGCATCGACGAGTGGTCCCGCGTCGCCGGCCTGCAGGCCTCCGACGGTTCCGACCTGTCCGACCCCGGCACCGGTGAACCCGCCAGCCCCCTCTCGCGCATCGCCCGGGGGCAGCCCGTCGACGGCGAGCGCGTCAGCGCCGCCCGCGGCTCCGCCATGGCCTCCCCCCGCGAGGCGCTGTGGGTGGTGGGGCTGCCGCTGACGGACGCGCCCGTGGAGGAGCTGACCACCCTCGCGCTCGTGGTGCTGCTGCCGCTGCGGGAGAAGGCGCTCGTCGCGGGCGCCCGCGAGTCCGCCGAGCAGCTGCACAGCCGCGCCGTGCTGGCCAGCGACCTCTCCTTCACCATCTCCGACCCCAACCAGCCCGACGACCCGCTGGTGTGGGTGAACCCCGCCTTCGAGCGGGTCACCGGCTACGGCAGGGACGTGCTCGGCAGCAACTGCCGGTTCCTGCAGGGCCCCGGGACCGACCGCGAGGCGGTGCGCCGCATCAGGAAGGCGCTGGACAGCGGCGAGACCGTCACCGAGCTGCTGCTGAACTACCGCGCGGACGGCACCGCGTTCTGGAACGAGGTGGTCATCTCCCCCGTGCACGACGCCGCGGGGAACGTCACCCACCACGTCGGGGTGCAGTCCGACGTGACGCTGCGCGTGCAGGCGGAGCGCGAGCGCGACGCCGCCCTGGCCGCCGCCCGCGACGCGCGCCGCCGCCTGGAGTACCTCTCCTCCGTCGCCGACGAGCTGTCCGCGGTGCTGGACCCCGACGCCGCGCAGGACATGCTGCCCTCCCTGGTGGTGCCCGCGTTCGCCGAGTGGGCGTTCGCGACCGTCCTGGACACCGCCGGGCGCACCCGGCAGGTGCGGGCCGCCCACGCGAACCCCGCGCACGCGGCCGACGTGGAGCGGTTCGCCCGCACGCAGGCCGCGCTGCTCGACACGTCCGTGTCCATGCGGGTGCTGCGCGGGGAGCTCGGCCCGACCCTCGTGCACGTCACCGACGCCGACATGGAGCGCGGCGTCGGCGACGAGGGCACCACCGCCCTCATGCGGCGCCTCGGCCTGGGCAGCGCCCTCGTCGTGCCGCTGCGCGCCCGCGGGCAGGTCACGGGCGCCCTGACGCTGCTCAGCGGCCCGGACCGCTCGCCGTACACCGAGGACGACCTGCTCACCGCGGCCGACCTCGGCGCCCGCGCCGGCGTGGCGCTGGAGAACGCCCGGCTGTACGCGCAGCAGCGCCGCTCCTCCGAGACCCTGCAGCGCAGCCTGCTCGGCCCGCCGCGCGACGCGCCCGGCCTGGAGGTCGCCACCCGCTACATCCCCGCCGCCGAGGCCGCGCAGGTCGGCGGCGACTGGTACGACGCCTTCACCCAGCCGGACGGCTGCACCACCGTCGTCATCGGCGACGTCATGGGGCACGACGTCTCCGCCGCCGCCGCCATGGGGCAGCTGCGCACCATGGTGCGCACGCTGGCGCACGACCGCTCCGCCGCGCCGCGGGAGGTGCTGCAGCGCCTGGACGGGCTCCTGGACGGGCTGGGCGTCACGACGCTGGCCACGGCGGTCGTGCTGCAGCTGGACGCCCGCTCCACCCCGGGGTGCCGCGGGATCCGCTGGTGCACCGCCGGGCACCTGCCGCCGGTGGTGGCCGCTCCCGACGGGAGCGTGGGCGAGCTCGCCGGCGACGGGCTCATCATCGGCCTGGGCCCCCACCACGACCGCGTGGAGCACGAGGCGCAGCTGGCGCTGGGCTCGACGGTGCTGCTCTACACCGACGGGCTCGTGGAGCGGCGCGACCGCCCCATGGAGGTGCGGCTGGCGGAGCTGCACGACGCGGTCGCCGACCTGGCGGGTGCGCCGCTGGAGGAGCTGTGCGACGAGCTCATCCACCGGATGCTGCCCGACGGCAGCGACGACGACGTCGCCATCGCCGCCGTGCGCGTCCTCGCCCGCTGACCCGCCGCTCAGGCCGCCACGTCGCACCAGACGGTCTTGCCCGTCACGTCCGCCCGCACGCCCCACCGCCGGCTCAGCACGTCCACCAGCTCCACCCCGCGCCCCGACTCCGCCTCCACCGGCGAGCGCCGCAGCCGCGGGCGCGCGGGGCTGCCGTCACCGGCCTCCAGCCGCAGCACCTCCACCCGGCACTCCACCGCCGCCCGCACCGGCGGGGCGCCGTGGCGCACCGCGTTCACCACCAGCTCCGACAGCAGCAGCAGCGCCGGCTCCAGCGCCGCCTCCTGGTGCACCCGGCACAGCGACCCGCGCAGGAACCCGCGGGCCCGCCGGGCCGCCGAGAGGTCGGCCGGCAGGGCCACCTCCGCTCTCGGCGTGACGTCGCACATGCGCCGCATCCTGTCGAGGAACCGGCCCGACCGCGCCCCGAACCGTCCCGCGGCCCACCCCGCGGGGGCGGCCGGGGTTCCCACCGGCGCCCGGCCGGTGGCAGGATGGGACCGCGCCGGCCGGGGCACGTGGAGGGGAAGACCACGAGTCCCGGCCGGCGTCCGTCCGTCCCGCCGGCGCGACGACGGGCCGCGCCTGGCCCTTTCCCCTACGGTCGGGACGTGACCGGCTCCAGCACCCCGTTGCGGCGCGTCGTCGTCGTGCTCAACCCCAACAGCACCGGTGACGGTCCCGCCAACGCGCGCGCCCTGCGCGACCAGCTCGCCGAGCGCGTCCCCGACCTGCCCGTGGAGCTCGTGGAGACCGAGCGCGCCGGGCACGCCGAGCAGATCGCCCGCGAGCACGTCGCCCGCCACCCCGGGGTGCTGGTGGTCTCCGCCAGCGGCGACGGCGGCTACCACGAGGTCGTCAACGGCGTCGTCGCCGCGGGCCGCGCCGGGCACGACGGCGGGATGGCCACCGTGCTGCCCTCCGGCAACGCCAACGACCACGCCAACGCCACCCACGGCCGCCCCCTCGTCGAGGCCATCGCCGAGGTCGCCGCCGGCGACGGGCGCCCCGATCGCATGGACCTGCTGGAGGTCGACACCGGCGACGGCGAGCCGCGCGTGGCGCACTCCTACGTCGGGGTCGGCATCACGCCCGTGGCCGCCGCCGCCCTCAACGAGCACGACCTGGACGCGGTGAAGGAGAAGCTGCTGGTCGTGCGGGCGTTCTGGAAGTACCGGCCGATGACCCTCACCCACGACGGCCGGGACGTCCGCATCGACAGCCTGCTGTTCGCCAACATCGACCGGATGGCGAAGTACGCGCACCTGTCCGACGACTCCGCCCCCGACGACGGCCGCTTCGAGGTGCTGCTCATCAAGCACCGCAGCAAGCTGCGGCTGCTGGCGGAGTTCGCGCGCGTCCTGCGCGGCCGGCACCGCGTGGAGTCCCGCAGCGAGCCGTACGAGTTCCGCACCCGCAACCCCATGCCGCTGCAGATGGACGGCGAGGTGCTGCCCGTGGCCGGCGGGGCGACGGTGCGGGTGCGGTGCCTGCCGCTGGCGCTGCGCACCGTGCGCTGAGGCGCGCCCGGCAGGCGGGGCGGCGCGGGCTCACCCCCGGCCGCGGGGCGCGCGCCGGGGACGCTCAGCGGCCGGCGGGTGCGCCGGGCACCTCGGGGGCGTCCGCGACCTCGGCGGGACGGGCCAGCCGCAGCAGCGGCTCGGTCGTCAGCCGCTGCCACACCAGGTTCAGGCCCGCGGCGATCAGCAGGACCGCCAGCACGGCCAGCGGCCACGCGTCCACGGCGAACGCCGCGCACAGCAGGACCAGCCCCGGCAGCGGCAGCAGTCCCGCCGGCACCCGGTTCCACCAGCGCGGCTGCAGCACCGCCGCCGCGTACCACCAGGCGACGGCGACGACGCGCTCGTCCGGGTGGCGCCGGCCCTGTCGGGCCAGGGCGAGGACGTCGCGGCGGTCCGCGGCGGGCAGGGCGCGGAAGGCGCGGACCGCCGCGGCACGCCGCTGCGCCGGCAGCTCGGGGGCGGTGCTGCTCACGGGGACCTCCAGGGACGGTGTGCCCGGGCACGGGCGGGACGGGTGCGGAGGGCATGGGATTCGAACCCATGAGGAAGGAGTGGGTACCTCCCTAGCGGTTTTCAAGACCGCCGCCTTCAACCACTCGGCCAGCCCTCCTTCAGCGCCGCGGCGCGCCCACCAGTCTACGGACCCGGCCGGCGCCCCCCGTGCGGCGGCGGCGCCCACGGTGCCGGCGGTGTCCACGGTCCCGGCGGCGTCCCCTCAGCGCAGGGACGCGAGGGGGGCGAGGGCGCGGGCCAGGTCGCGGGCGCGCGGCAGGTCGCGGGTCGTGGCGGGCCGGCGCACCGCGAGGACGCCCTCGCGGGGGGCGGGGTCGGTGACGTCGAGGACGACGGCGCGCCCGTCGGCGAGCATCGCGTCCAGCAGGCGCTCGCCCTCGGGCAGGGTCGCGACGGTGCGCGCGCGCAGGAGGTGACCGACGGCCGTGGTGCGCGCCAGGCGCAGCAGGAGGCTCTCGTCGTCGAGGCGGACCAGCTCGGGCCGCCGCATCAGCAGGGAGGCCAGGGCGGTGACCTCGGCGGCGGTGGCGGGCGGGGCTTCGACGACGCGCGGGTGACCGGCGGGGCGGGCGGTGGCGCGGTGGGTGTTCACGGTGGCCTCCTCTCGGGGTGCGGGCGGCACCGCCCGGGGGTGCGGGGCCGCTCTGCTCCTCGTTCTCGGCGGGGCGGGGGCGTCCCCGGATGGGCCGTTCGGGGGTCCTCGGCCCCGCCCGTGCGGCACCGAGGTCGAGGAAGCGTTTTCCCGAGTTCGGCCGCACCCGTTGACTCGACCGCCGGCCACGCCGTAGAAACGTTTCACCCACAGGTCCCCGCTGCAGCGGTCCACGGTGCGCGGCGCGTCACGACGCCGCCCGGCACCCCCGCCGCGACCGGGCGCTCTCGACGACGAGACAAGGTGATGCCGGTGCTGCCGCAGCACTCCCCCCGCCCGTCCTCCCGCACCCGCCGCGCCGCCGGCGCGGGCGGTACCGCCCTGCTGTCCCTGGTGATCGCCGCGGGCACCGGCCTGCCGGCCGGGGCCGCACCCCTGCCCGACCGCCTCTTCGACCTCCAGTGCGCGGGAAGCCCCACCGCGGACGACCACACGGCCGTCGCCCCGACCACGGCGTACAGCAGCGAGCAGGGGTACGGCTTCCTCACCCCCCTCGCCGCGAACGCCTGCCGCGACCGCGGCGGCGACGGGGACCTCGCCGGCCGCGACTTCGTCCTGCCCGCCGCCGGCACCACGTTCCGCGTCGACGTCCCCGACGGCACCTACACCGTGGTGGTGCGCTCCGGCGACCTCATCGCCTCCAGCAGCACCGGCGTCGCGGTCGGCGGGCAGACCCTGCCCGCCCGCAACCCCGGGTCCGGCGTCGTCGGCGAACGGGTCCTGGAGGGGGTCCGGGCGAGCGGCGGCCACCTGGACCTGACGTTCTCCGGCAGCTCACCCCGGCTGAACTCGATCGAGGTCCTGCGACCGGTCGGAACCCCCCGGGACGTCACCGCGTCGGTCGGTGCGACGGCCGGGTCCGCGTCGGTCGGCCTGGCCTGGCCCGCGGTCGACGGCGCCTCCGGGTACCGCGTGCACCGGTCCGCGGACGGCGGGCAGGCCACCGCGGTGGCCGACGTGGACGCGCCCTCCTGGACCGACGGGGACGTCCAGCTCGCCGACACCTACACCTACGAGGTGGCCGCCCTCGGGGCGACGGGCCGGGAGGGCGCGCGCTCCGAGGCCCTGACCGTCACGGTCGTCGACGCCGGCGCCCCCGCCCCGGCCACCCCGCAGGACCTCACCGCCGCCTGGGACGGCGACGGCGTCGACCTGGCGTGGTCGGCGGTCGAGGGCGCGGCCGCCTACGACGTCTACCGGTCGAGGGCGGGGCGTGAACCGGTGCGCGTGACCAGGACGACGGGCACCACCTGGACCGACACCTCGGCCCAGCCGACCGCCGACCACGAGTACGCGGTCGCGGCGGTCGCACCCGGCGGGCGCTCGGAGCGCTCCGGGAGCGTCGCGGTCCCGGCCACCGTGCACCTGCAGCGGCAGGCCGAGCGCATCGACCGCTCCCCCGTGGCCGTGAGCACCGGCGAGGGCACCTACGTGGGCTGGCGCCTGCTCGGCGACGACCCGCAGGACCTGGCGTTCAACGTGTACCGGGACGGTGAGCTGGTGAACGACCGGCCGGTCACGGGCTCGACGAACCTCCTCGACGCCGGCGGCGCGGAGGGTTCCACGTACCGGGTCAGCACCGTGGTCGACGGGATCGAGCGCTGGGCCACCGACGAGTTCCGCCCCTGGCAGCAGCAGCACCTCGACGTGCCCCTCGACCGGCCCGCCGGCGGCACCACCCCGGACGGGGTGGCGTACACGTACAGCGCCAACGACGCCTCCGTCGCCGACCTCGACGGGGACGGGCAGTACGAGGTCGTCGTCAAGTGGTACCCCTCCAACGCCCAGGACAACTCCCGGCCCGGGTACACGGGCAACACCTACCTGGACGCCTACGAGCTCGACGGCACCAGGCTCTGGCGCATCGACCTCGGGGTGAACATCCGTTCCGGGGCCCACTACACCCAGTTCCAGGTGTACGACTACGACGGCGACGGCAGGGCAGAACTGGTCGTGAAGACCGCGGACGGCACCACGGACGCGGCGGGGACCGTCATCGGCGACCCCGACGCCGACCACCGCACCGCGAACGGCTACGTCCTGTCCGGCCCGGAGTTCCTCACCGTCTTCGACGGCGCCCGCGGTGTCGCGCTCGACACCGCAGACTACGTCCCGGCGCGCGGCGACGTGGGTTCCTGGGGCGACACGTACGGCAACCGCGTGGACCGGTTCCTGGCCGGCACCGCGTACCTGGACGGGGAGCACCCCAGCGCCGTCTTCAGCCGCGGCTACTACACGCGCGCCGTCGTGGCCGCCTGGGACTGGGACGGCTCGGACCTGACGCAGCGCTGGGTCTTCGACAGCGACGAGGCGGGCGAGCAGTACGCCGGCCAGGGCAACCACCAGTTCTCCGTGGCCGACGTGGACGGCGACCAGAAGGACGAGATCGTCTTCGGCTCCGTGACCCTCGACGACGACGGAACCGCCCTGCACAACACCGGGCTCGGTCACGGCGACGCCCTGCACGTGTCCGACTTCGACCCCTCGCGGCCCGGCCAGGAGGTGTTCGCCGCCCACGAGGACATCGACCGCTCCGGTGGCCGCGGCGCCACCTTCCGCGACGCGGCGACCGGCGAGGTGCTCTGGTCGATCCCGGCGGAGCGGGACACCGGCCGGGCGGCGATGGGCGACGTCGACCCCCGCCACGCCGGCGCCGAGGGGTGGGCGGTCGGCGGGGACGCGGCGTGGAACTCCCCGGTCGGCCAGATGCGCTCGGCCTCCGGTGAGCTGATCTCCACCGGCATCCCCGCGGCGAACTTCCTCACCTGGTGGGACGGGGACCTGCTGCGGGAGGTCACCGACCACGACTACGACCCGGACACGGGCGCCGGTGTCCCGACGATCTCGGAGTGGAACTGGCAGGAGGGCCGCGCCGAGGAGGTCTACCGGGCCACCGGGACCCTGAGCGGCAACGGCACCAAGGGCAACCCCGCCCTGCAGGCCGACCTGTTCGGCGACTGGCGCGAGGAGGTCGTGACCCGGCTCGCGGACTCCTCGGCGCTGCGGATCGCCACGACGGTGGACCCCACCGACGTGCGGCTGCGCACGCTGATGTCCGACCCGGCGTACCGCCTCGCGGTGGCGTGGCAGAACACCGGCTACAACCAGCCCCCGCACACCTCCTACTTCCTCGGTGAGGGCATGTCGACGCCGGCGGCGCCGGACCTGCGGTACACGAGCGCCGCACCCGTCGGCGAGCGGGTCCCCGGACCGGCCACGGCCGCGCCCGAGGTCGCCAAGCTCTCCGACGACGCGAACCCCGACCACGACGGCGACTACACGATCGGCGTGGACGTCAGGAAGGGGCAGAACGCCGAGACGGTCGTGCTGCTGGAGAACGGCACCGAGGTGGCCCGCCGGGACGTGCCCGAGCGGACCCCGCAGGCGCAGCACGTGGAGTTCCACGTCACCGGCAAGGCGCCCGGCACGTACACCTACACCGCGGTGCTGACCAACCGCTTCGGCAGCACCACCAGCAAGCAGGTGAAGGTGAAGGTCAAGGCCGGCTGACCGCCTCGCCCCAGCGGCCCCGGTGCCGCTGGGGCGGGGGTACCGTCGGGCGCGAGCACACCCGCCCGCACCCGCGCACGGAGACGAGGACCCCGCGATGACGAACCCCACCGGCGAGACCGACGGCCGCCTGCGCTACCGGCTGCTCACCGGCACCGACGACCGCGCCTTCTGCGAGAAGGTCAGCGCCGCCCTCGCCGAGGGGTACGAGCTGCACGGCTCCCCCGCGCTGACGTTCGACGGCGAGCGCGTCGTCACCGCCCAGGCCGTCGTGCTGCCCAGCGCGAGCACGCCCCGCTTCGTCCCCGTCAACGCCTGACCCCCGCCCGGTCCCGCCCGGGGCCCGGCGCCGCCCCGCCCCACCACCGGCGCGCCGGGCGGGGGCCAGCGGCCAGCGGGGTGCGCCGCCCCCGTGGGGCGACCCGCCGCGGCGGGGACGTGGGGTAGCGTCGGAGCCCCGTCAGCCCACGAGACCGAGCGAGTCCCGTTGCCCCACGCCCTCCGCGCCGTCGTCGTCCTGCCCACGTACGACGAGGCCGGCAACATCGCCGCGATGCTGCAGCGGCTGCTGGAGTCCCCCGCCGCCCCGGACGTGCTGGTGGTGGACGACTCCTCCCCCGACGGCACCGGCGAGATCGTGCGCCGCGTCGCCGCGGGCCTGCCCGAGGGTCGGGTGCGGCTGCTGACCCGCACCGTCAAGGACGGCCTGGGCGCGGCGTACCGGGCGGGGTTCGCGGAGGCGCTGCGCACCGGCGACCACGACGTGGTCGTGCAGATGGACGCCGACGGCTCCCACCCGGTCGAGGTGCTGCCCCGGATGCTGGACGAGGTGGCCGCGGGCGCGGACCTGGTGCTGGGCGCGCGGTACGTCGCCGGCGGCGCCCTCGACGACGCCTGGCCCTGGTACCGCAAGGCCCTCTCGCGGGGCGCGAACACGTACGCGCGCGTGCTGCTGCGGGCACCGGTGGCGGACCTCACCGGCGGCTACAAGGCGTGGCGGGCGGACCTGCTGCGCTCGCTGGACCTGTCCCGCCTCACCGCCGCCGGGTACGCCTTCCAGATCCAGACGACGCTGGCGGCGCTGGAGCGGGGCGCGAGCGTGCGCGAGGTGCCGATCCTGTTCACCGAGCGCACCGCGGGCACCTCGAAGATGTCGGGCGCGATCATCACCGAGGCGATGGGCGCGGTGTGGCGGATGCGCCGGCACGGCCCGTCGGGGCGACCACCGCGCCCTTGACGGCCTGTCGCCGTTGCCTCGCGCACCGTCATCTGCCAGGGTCGGCCCTGGCGGCGGGGGGAACGGCGCCACCGGGAACGTCGACGTGGGAGGGGCGCCGTGGGGGACGACGACGCCGTCGCCCAGCTGCTGGACCTCGCCCGCGACATCTTCGGCACCCCCGTGGCTGCGCTGGCGCGTCCCGGTGGGGACCACCCGGTCGTCGAGCTGACCTCCAGCACCCTGGACCCGCGCGCCACCGTCCGGCTCCTCGCCGGCACGGACCTGGCGCGCGAGGCGCTGTCGGTGGAGGTGCGGCGGCCGGACGGCGTGCCCGGCGGGCGGTTGCTGGGGGTGCCGGCGAGCGCCGCCGAACCGCTCGACGCCCGCCAGGTGGAGGCGCTGCACGTGGTGGCCGCCCTCGTCGCCGGGGTGCTGCACCACCGCGACCGGCGCAGCGCCGAGCACCGCGGCAGGCTGGCGTCCCTGGACGCCCTGGTGGCCGGCCGCGGGCGCCGCACCGTCCTGCAGCCGGTGGTGGACCTGCGCAGCGGGGCGGTGGTGGGCGCGGAGGCCCTCAGCCGCTTCACCGGCGAGGACGGCTACCCGCGCGGGCCGGAGCAGGTGTTCGCCGACGCCCGCGACTCCGGGATGGGGGTGCGGCTGGAGCGGGCGGCGCTGGAGTCGGCGCTGACGCTGCTGCCGGCCCTGCCCGCCGGGGCGTACCTGAGCGTGAACGCCTCCGCGGAGGCGCTGCTGGACGCGGCCACCCGCCAGGTGCTGCTGGCCTCGCAACCGGAGCGGGTCGTCGTGGAGGTCACCGAGCACCACCGGGTGGACGACTACGCGGCGCTGGTGGAGAGCACCGCGGAGCTGCGCGCCGAGGGGCTGCGGCTGGCCGTGGACGACGCCGGTTCGGGGTTCGCGAGCCTGCAGCACGTGCTGCACCTGTCGCCGGACGTGGTGAAGCTGGACATCGCGTTCGTGCGCGGCATCGACGGCGACCCGGCGCGGCGGGCGGTGGCCCGCGCCCTGGTGGGTTTCGCCTCGGAGGTGGGGGCGACGCTGGTCGCGGAGGGGGTGGAGCGGCCCGCGGAGCTGGAGGTGCTGCGCGAGCTGGAGGTGGACTGCGCCCAGGGCTACCTGCTGGGCCGTCCCGCGCCGCCGCCGCTGCGGGCGGTGGGCGGGGACGACACCACGACGATCGTCCTGCCCCGCGACCCCCGTCCCTGACCCGCCCCCTCCCCCGCGGAAACCATCGTTTCCGCCCTCGACACGCCTCCCGCCGGGGCGGAAACCATGGTTTCCGCGGCGGAGGGGAGGTCGGGGGGATGACGACGGCCCCCGTCGCGCGGGGCGACGGGGGCCGTGGTCGGGTGCGCTCAGAGCGTGACGATGCTGAGCTTGCCCTTGCCGTAGCGAGCGACCTCGACGGTCAGGTCGAGCCGGCTGCCGGTGCTCGTGGCCCACTGGGTCACGTCCGGCCGCAGGACCTCGCCCGGGGCGTACGCCGCGTGCAGCTTCAGGTGCGGGGCACCCTCCACGTTGAACAGCGACGCCATGATGTTCAGGACCTCGTTGGCGTTGACGCGCAGCGCCTCGGACAGCTCGCCGTCCTCGACGGCGGCCTCGCTGGCCCCGGGGGGCAGCAGGCCGATCGACGCGCCGGCGTGCGCGGCCAGCGCGAAGTCGAAGACCACGACGGCCGCGGAGCGCAGCCGGTCGTCGACGTACAGGCCCACCGCGGAACCCGGCTTGCCGCCCACCGGGCACGGCGTGCCCGGGGAGACCTCGACCTCGCGGCCGAGCAGGTCCGACAGCAGGTTGCGGATCGCCAGGTTCGACGGCAGCGGGCTGCGGTCCATCGTCACGGCCCGCTCGGTCGCGGGCGCCGCCGCGGGGGCGGCGGCCTTGACCGCGCCACCGTCCAGGACCGGGGAGAGCGCCTCGGCGAACGCCTCCGGCGTGAACGGCTTCGCGATGAGGAACAGCGCGCCGGCGGCGGCCGCCTTCTCGCGCATCTCCTCCGAGCCCTCCGAGGTGACGAACCCGAACGGCACGTCCAGGCCGGAGCCGCGCAGGTTCTGCAGCATCTCGTAGCCGGAGGCCTCCGGCATGTTCCAGTCCGACAGGACGATGTCGGGGTTCTCGGCGCGGACCGCCTCGAAACCCTCGCGCCCGTTCTCGGCCTGGACCACGTCGACCCAGTCGTAACCCGCCTGGCGCAGGGTGCGGATGACGATCTGCCGCATGACGCGGCTGTCGTCCACCACCAGGGCCTTCACGATCAGGCCCCCGTTCCCGACAGCCACACGATGAACGTCACCCAGTGACCCTGCCAGTTCGCGTCCAGGCGCGCCGCGCAGCGGCTGTTGGAACGCGGCAGCGGCGGGGCCTCCGCGATGGCGGGCAGGCCGAGGGCACCGGCGTCCGGGACCAGGGCCTTGATGTTGCCGCCGATGATGTTGGCGACCTCGCCGAGGGCGTCGTAGACGTCCTCGTCGGTCAGCTCGCCGTCCTCCTGCAGGAGGGCGGCGGCCAGGGGGGTGCCGGCGGCCTTCTCGACCAGGACGGTCACCAGCCCCGGGCGCGCACCGGAGATCCCGACGCTGGCGCACAGCACCGGCGCGGGGACCTCGTGCGGCTCGAACGCCGGCAGCAGCGGCTCGACGTGGCCGAAGTACGACTGCCACATCTGGTCGACGATCTGCGCGAGGGCCTCGTCCTCGACGTAGTCGACGACCTCCTGCGCCTCGAGACCCGTGTCCTGCGTCATGCGGTCACCTCCGGCAGCAGACCCAGCAGGGCCAGCTTCTCCTCCAGCGCCTCCACCGTGAAGGGCTTGATCAGGTACTCGTGGGCACCCGCGGCGAGGGCGCGCACGATCTGACCGTGCTCCGCCTCGGTGGTGACCATCATGATGCTCAGCGAGCGGTACTCGCGGATCGCGCGCACCTGGGTGACGAACGTCAGGCCGTCCATCACCGGCATGTTCCAGTCGACCGTCGCCAGCTCGGGCAGCGGGCCCTCCTGGAGGACCTTCAGCGCCTCGGCGCCGTCGGCCGCTTCCACGGTCTCGTACCCCAGCTTGCGCAGCGCGCCCGCGATGATCTTCCGCATGGCGCGGGAGTCGTCGACGACCAGTGCCTTCATGTCCTCTGTCCTCTCAGTTCTTGGGGCGGTGGACGGAGACCCGTCCGATCAGTTGCCGTTCCCAGTTGTCGTCGACGCCCAGGGTGGTTTCAGCACCTCCCAGGAAGAGGTACCCGTCGGGCCGGAGCACGCGCCGCACCCGGCCGAGGATGTCCCGCTTCGTGGCGAGGTCGAAGTAGATGAGCACGTTGCGCAGGAACACCACGTCGAACTGCCCGAGCGCGGCGTAGCTGCTGGTGAGGTTCAGCTGCTGGAACCTCACCATCTGGCGGATGTTCGCGTTCACCTGCCAGTTCATGCCGGCCCGCGTGAAGTGCCGGACGAGCAGGGGGGCGGGCAGGCCGCGGTTGACCTCCAGCTGCGAGTACGTCCCGGCCTTGGCCTTCTCCAGGACCTCGGTGGACAGGTCCGTCGCCAGGATCTCCGCGCGCCAGCCCTCGGCGAGCACGGAGTCGTGCAGCCCGATCGCCAGGCTGTACGCCTCCTGACCGGTGGAGGAGGCGGCGGACCAGATCCGCAGCGAACGGGTGGTGGCGCGCGACTGCTTCAGCGCCGGGACCACCGTCGTGGAGAACGCCTGGAACGGGGCCCCGTCGCGGTACCACGAGGTCTCGTTCGTGGTCAGCGCCTCGACGATCGCCACCTGCGTCCTGCGGTCGGGACGCAGGCGCACCCCGTCGACGTAGGCGTTGACGTCCGCCGCGCCGGCCGCGCGGGCCAGCGGGACGAGCCGCGACTCGACGAGGTACTCCTTGCCCTTCTCCAGGACGATCGCGCTCTCCTTGCGGACGAGCGTGCAGACCCACTCGAAAGCCGTGGGGGTCAGTGCCATGTCACCACCTGCCAGTAGTGGGTCGGGCCGCAGCAGCGGCGGTGCGGGCCGCCGGCGCTGACGCCGGCGGCAGGGCGCCCGGACGGACCGCGGAGAGGGCGGAACCGGTGGTGCGCTGAGCGGTGAGGGACGTCGCCGGCAGCGCGGGGACGCGTGCGGACGCGGTCTGCCGCGCACCGCCGAGGCGGCGCAGCAGGGCGTCGGGGATGGCGCTGAGCGGCAGCACCTCGTCGGCGATGCCCTCGCGGGCGACCGCACCCGGCATCCCCCACACGACGGAGGTGGCCTCGTCCTGCACGACGACCTGACCGCCGGCGTCCGCGACGGCCCTGCAGCCGAGCTTCCCGTCCGAGCCCATGCCGGTGAGGATGAGCGCGAGGAGGTCACCGCCGAACGCCGCGACGGCCGAGCGCACCATGACGTCGACGGCGGGTCGGCAGAAGTTCTCCGGCGGGCCCTGGTGCAGCTTCACGGCCAGGCCCGCGCCGCGGCGCACGACCTCCATGTGGAAGTCGCCGGGGGCGACGTAGACGGTGCCGGCCTGGACGTCCTGCCCGTCGGTGGCCTCGACGACGGTCAGGGCGCTGACCTTGTCGAGGCGCTGCGCGTACAGGCGGGTGAACACCGGCGGCATGTGCTGGGTGACGAGCACGGGCACGCCGATGCCGGCGGGGATCTTCGCCAGCACGCTGGAGAGGGCCTCGGGGCCACCGGTGGAGGAGCCGACGACGAGCGCCCGCGGGGTGCGGGCGGGCGCGGTGCGGGTGCGCACGGCGACGGGCGCGGCGGGGACGGCGGGTGCGGCGAGCCGGGGGGCGAGGGCCGCCGGGGCGCCACCGGGCACCAGCGCCTTGATCTTGGGGATGAGCTGGACGCGCACCGACTCCATGGACTCGTTGACGCTGCCCACGTTGGCGGGCTTGGTCACGTAGTCGGACGCGCCGGAGGACAGCGCCTCCAGGGTGGCGCTGGCGCCGCGCTCGGTGAGCGTGGAGAACATCACGACGGGGAGCCGGCGGTCGATGCGCCGGATCTCCTTGATCGTCTGCAGGCCGTCCATGACGGGCATCTCGATGTCGAGGGTGACCGCGTCCGGCTTCAGCTGCTGGATCTTCTCGAGGGCGATCCTGCCGTTGCCGGCGGTGCCGACGACCTCGATGGCGGGGTCCCCGGCGAGGACGTCGGTGACGATGCGCCGGACGACGACGGAGTCGTCCACGACCAGGACGCGGATCCTCTCGCGCACGCTGCACCGACCTCTCGCTCGGGCCGCCCCGGTGGGCGGCTCCCTCATCCATCGGCGCGAGCGGCGAAACCTTGAACCGCGTCCCGGACCGGGTGCGCCGGGACGACGGGCGCAGCGGGACGCCCCGGGCCCCCACCCCGCTCACCCCCGCGGTGATCAAGGAAGTGGCAACTTCCTTGATCACCGCGGGGTGGGGCGGGGGTCAGCGGGCGGCGGGGCGGCGGCGCAGCAGCGCCACCACGAGGGCGGCCGCCCCCAGCACGAGGCCGGCGGCGCCGAGGGCGCGGGCCGCCCCGTCCCCGCCGTCCACCACCGCGACGGCCTCGCCGTCCGGGGCAGCGGCCGCCTCCGCGCCGGTGCCGGTGGTGGCGGCCGCGTGGTGGTCGCCCTGCGCGGCGGTCACCGTGAACTCCGGCGCGGGACTGGCCGGCTCCTCGGCGCCCGCGTCGGCGACCTGCGACCAGTCGGCCACCTCCCCGTCGGCGTACGTCTGCACCGCCGGCAGCACCACGCGGGTGCCGGCCTCCGGCAGCGGGCCGACCTGCAGGCCGAACTCCTGGAACTGGCCGACGCCGATGCCGGCGGTCCCCGGGTCGGCGGTCCAGGTGACGTTCAGCGGCGCCTCGGTGATCGTCGCGCCGCCGACCTCGACGGGCTCGGGCAGCGCCCCCTCCTGCACGGTGGCCGTCCAGCCGGGGACGGGTTCGACGGCGACGTGGGTGAACGGCGTGCCGGTGGGCAGGTCGACGCTCAGCGAGGTGGTGGCGGCCGTGTCGGACTCGTTGGGCACGCGCAGCGTCACGACGCTGTACGAGCCGGCGGCGGTGCTGTCGGGCAGGGCCCGCACGTGGGCGGACGCGGGCAGCGCCGAGGTGAGCACGAGGGCGGCGGCGCCGGCGGCGGGCAGCAGCAGGCGCGCGGGCAGGGTGGAGCGCTGGGTGGAGCTCATCGGGTTCCTCCGGGGTGGTTCAGCGGGTGGTCGTGGCGGGGACGGACCCCGCCGGGGGACCACGGCGCGCCACCCGGCGCGCGACCACGGAGCGCGGGCGCACCGCAACGAGGACCGGCACGGGCCGCACCGGCAGCAGCACCGGCACCCGCAGGACCGCGAGCACCACGGCCCGCAGCGGCTGCAGCCACGACCACAGCGACCACACGGCCCGTTCACCGCGGGCCAGCACACCGGCGGCGGCGGCGGTCGCGGCGGCGTGGGCGAGCAGCATCGGCAGCGGCGAGCCGCCGTCGGGCGCGTGGGTCAGCGCCTGCGCGGCCAGCGGCACCCACTCCTGGTGGTGCCCGTGGGAGGGCACGGCGACGGTGTCGGCGGCGAAGGTGCGCAGGGCGGTGTGCAGGAGGACCTGCCCACCGCCGAGGGCGGCCAGCAGGGCGGGCGCGGACAGGCGCCGGCCGGTCAGGACGTGGGCGCCGCAGCCGGTGAGCGCGGCCAGGGCCAGCAGCACCAGGACGGGCGGCAGCTGCTCGCCGCCGGCGACGTGCGCGCCCGCGGCCAGGGCCACGACGGCCAGCGCCACGACCCCCGCCCGGACCAGGCGCACCGCACCTCGGGCCGGCGACTGCACGGCGGCACCGTACCCGCCGCACCCGTGCACCCCGCCCACTCCCCCGCGGTGATCAAGGAAGTTGCCACTTCCTTGATCACCGCGGGGTGGGGGGGTGCCGGAGGGGGACGGAGGGTCAGGCCTCGCCGAAGGCGGCCACCCAGGGGCGCAGCAGCACCGCGCGCGTGTCGCCGGACAGCAGGTCGGCCACCACCTCGGCGTGCACGACCCCGCTGACGACGTTCCACAAGCCCCCGGCGCCGTCCGCCGCGTCCAGCCCCCCGGCGCGGAAGGCCCGCACCGCCAGCAGCTGCGCGGCCGCCGCGGTGCGCACCCGTCCCGACAGGTGCACCGCCCAGGAGGCGTCGTGCACGGCGCTCGCCCACTCGCCCCCACCGGCCCGGTGCGTGTCGGCGACCGCGCGCAGGCACGCCCGGTCGGTGCCGTCCAGCCGCGCCAGCCGTTCCAGCACCCGGCGCACCCCCGCCTGCTCCTCCCCCAGGCCCTCCGGCACCGACGGCAGCGGCGCCAGGTCCCGCGCGGCGTGCAGGTAGGGGCTGGCCAGGACCCGGCGCACCCCGTCGGGCAGCCGGTCGCCGAGGTAGGCGGACACGGCCGCGTCGGCGAGGACGTCCGCGGCACGGCCGGCGGTCTCCGTGCGCAGGCGGGGCCCGCCGTCCAGCGGGGCGCTCCACGTCCAGTCGAGGACGTCGTGGTGCACCAGGCGCACCAGCGCGTCCGCGTCGGCGATCGTGGAGCCCTGCAGCACGCGCACCACCCCCGCCTCCACGCGCGGGCCGCTGACCTCGTCGGTGAACGCGCCCGCCGCCAGGCCGTCGGCGACCTGGCCCAGCAGGTCGGTGATCTGCGGGACCGACCGCGCGGCCTCGCGCACCGAGCGCCACGCCCGCGCCCGCACGTCCGGGTCGTGCTGCGCGGCGAGCACGTCCAGCTCGCGGGGACCGCTGCCCAGGGCGCGCAGCAGGACCTCCGCGGCGGAGTCGCCCGCGGGCAGGCGCACCAGGTCGAAGCCGAGCACCGGCGAGCTCACGAGCGAGTAGTGCATGGGGGTCGCCTCCCGGCTGCCGCGGCGACGCCGCCCGGCCGGGTGGCGCCCGACCACCCTGGACCGGGTGGCCTGCCGCCACCCTGACACCGCGTATCGGCCTCCACCACGCGCCGTCACACGTACGGGTGTGTCGGGCCCGCCGGGCGGGTCACGCAGCGCGGTCGCGCTGCTCCGTCGGGGGGACGCCGGCACGCGCGCGCCGTAACGTCGAGCCATGGCGGGCTGGGACGTGCAGCACGGGCCGGACGGCGAGCGCCCGGAGCCCGGGGAGCAGCGCGAGCACGGCGGGGACGGACCAGACGGGGACGGACCCGGCGGGGACGGACCAGACGGGGACGGACCCGGCGGGGACGGACCAGACGGGGACGGACCCGGCGGGGACCGGGCCGCCTGGCTGCTCGTGCTGGCACCGGCCCTCCCGCTGCTGCCGGCGGCGGAGAGCTGCCGCAGGTTCCTGACCGGCGCCCGCGACCGCGAGCACTTCGGGTGGCGCACCGGCGAGGGGTTCGCCGGTCCCGGCGACGACGAGGTCGTGCTGGGGCTGACGGACCGGTGGCCGGTGATGCTCGACGCGATCCCGGTGAGCACGGCGCTGCTGGCGTCGGTGGTGGGCCTGCTGGCCGTGACGGGCGCGGTGCTGGCGGGACGGCCGGGGTGGCCGGCACCCGGGCGGGTGCAGCGGCGGGCCGGTGCGGCGGTGGCGGCGCTGGTGGCGCTGGCGGCGCTGGGACTGGCGGCCGGGTCGCTGGCCACGGTGTCCCGCTCCGGGCAGCTGGACGAGGAGCTGCCGTACTTCGTCCTGGACACGTGGGGGTGGCTGGAGGCGAGCGTGCCGCTGGGCACCGCGGCGCTGGCCGCCGTGCTGGCGGTGGCGTGCGGGGCGGTGCTGCTGCGCCCGCCCCCCTCCCCCACCGAGGCCGCCACCGCGTCCCCCGCCGAGACCCCCGCCGCGCCCTCCGCCGAGGTCCCCGCCGCGTCCCCCACCGCGTCCTCCGCCGAGGCCCCCGCCGGGCGAGTGCCGCCGCGCCCCGCCCCGGTGGCGACCGGCCCGGAGCAGGGACCACCGCCCCCGGCGCGGCCGGGGGAGCACGGGGACGCCACCGCGGCGGCCCCGGGTGGCCCGCCGCGGCTGCGGGCGGAGGACCGCGCCCTGTACCGCCGCCCGCCGCGGGTTCCCGGAGCACCCCCGGACGGCGGCGCACCGCACTAGCGTCGTGGCGTGGCTGATCGCGACGTCCCCACCGGGGCGGCTCCCCCGCCCGCCGCTCCGCCCCGGCACCCGGCCCGGCGCTCGGCGTCGTGGGCGGGCTGGGCGCTGACCGCGGCGGCGGCGGCCCCGACGGTGCTGGCGGTCGAGGCGGCCCGCCGCGTGCTGGACGGTTCCCTGGACACCGTGTTCGGGCTGGTGGACCCCTCGACGGGGCTGCTGGCCGCGGTGCAGGGGGTGGTGCGCCCGACGACGGCGCAGCTGCTGACGGAGCGCTGGTCGCTGCTGTGGCAGGTGCAGCCGCCGCACCTGCCGCTGCTGGCGGGGGCGCTGGGGACGGTGGTGCTCGCGGCCCTGGTGGTGGCGGGCCGCCCGGCGGCGCTGGTGCCGCGCGCGGTGGCGCGGTGGGCCGCGGCCGCGATCGCGGCGGGCACGGCGCTGGCGGCCCTCGCGGCGCTGGCCGGGTTCGCCGCCCAGGCCGCCGAGCTGCTGCCGCGGGGGGCGTGGCAGGTGGGGACGCCGTTCACCGCGCACGCCGGCACGGTCGGCGTGCTGGTGCTGACGGCCGCCCTGGCCGCCGCGTCGGCGTTCGCGCTGCTGCGCGGGCCGGGCGCCGGCGCGGAGCGCGGGGACGACGGGGACCCCGCGGCGGACGGCGGCCAGGACGCTCCTCCCGGCGCGGCGCGCGGGGACGCCGAGGACTCCCCCGCCGACCGCGCGGGCCCGGCGCCCGGGCGCGAGCCGGTGGGCCCGCGCGCCGGGGCGCCCGCCGCACCGGCGCCGGACGCGGCGACGAGCGGGGGCCGGGGGCTCGACGGCGTGCCGCGCGTGCCGCAGGACGAGCTGGCCCTGTACCGCCGCCCCCGCTGACGGCCCGCAGCGGGGCCGGGAACGCAGCGGGGCCGGGAACGCAGCGGGGCCGCCACCGCGTGCGGTGGGGGGCCCGGGCGGGCGCGTCAGGCCGTGAGCGCGCCCTCGATCTCCAGCGCCTTGTCGACGTCGAGGACGAGCAGCAGCGCGTCGTCGAGCTTGTAGGCGCCGCGGATCAGTTCGCGGATCGGGCCGGACAGCGTGTCCGGCGGCGGCTCGAAGGTCGCGTCGGCGGCCTCGATGACCCCGCCGATCGAGTCGACCAGCAGGCTCCAGACCTCCTCGGCGGCGCGGACCACGACGTTCATCGCGGCCTGCCCCTCGGCGCGGTCGGGCATCCCGAGCCGGCGGCGCAGGTCCAGGGCGGTGACGACCTGGCCGCGCAGGTTGATCAGGCCGGCGACCGCGCGGGGCGCCAGCGGGGCGGGCGTGCGGGGCTGCTCGGTGAGCACCTCCTGCACGCGTCGGACCTCCACGCCGAACAGGTGGCCGGCGAGGGTGAAGGTTGCGTACTGCGTCGACATCTCAGACCCCCAGTCGAGAGGAAGCGGCGGCGAACTCGTTCTGAGCCTGCTCGGAGAAGAAGTGCGGGTCGGCCGCGAGGATCGCCGACCGGACGTCCAGCAGCTCGGTGACGCGGTCGCGGATGACCGCGGAACCGACCAGGCCGGCGTCGTCGATGTCGCTGCGCGCGTCCTGGCCGGAGACGATGTCGACGATCTCGTCGACGACGATCGCGACGGAGCGGCCGCGCGCCGAGTACACGACGCCCGGCAGCGCGGTGAGCTCCGGCTCGTCGAAGCCGCGCATGCTGCCCAGGTGGTTGGACAGGCGCACCAGCGGCAGGATCTCGCCGCGGTAGCGGACGACCTCGCGGCGCCCGACGCGCTCGATGGACTCGGTCTTGAACTCCTCCAGGCGCGTGACGACGTCCAGCGGGATCGCGACCCGGCGGTCGTCGCCCAGGCCGACGACCAGCAGGCGCTGGCCCTCGCCGGTGGCGGCGGCGGTGGTGGCGGCCTCGGCGGCCACGTGCTCCAGGCCGTCGGCGCGCATGGTGCGGCGCGCCAGCGACTGCACGTCGAGGATGAGGGAGACGCGCCCGTCGCCGGCGATGGTGGCGCCGGCGTAGGTGCCGATCGCCTTCAGCACGCCGGAGAGCGGCTTGACGACGATCTCCTCGGTGTCCAGGACGCGGTCGACGACGAGGCCGAACCGGCGGCCGTCGCACTCCAGCACGGCGATGACGAGCTTGTCGGAGACCTCCACGCCGGCGGGGCGCTTCAGCTCCAGCACCTCCTCCAGCCGGATCAGCGGCAGCAGCGCACCGCGCAGGCGGTACACCTTCGCGCCGCCGACGTCCTCGATGGCCTTGGCCATGCGCTCGGCGTCCAGGCTGACCAGCTCCAGCAGGTTCACCTGCGGCATGGCGTAGCGCTGCCCGGCGCACTCGACGGTCAGGGCGGGCACGATCGCCAGGGTCAGCGGGATCCGCAGCCGCCAGGTGGTGCCGGCGCCGGGAGTGGACTCGACGTCGACGGAACCGCCGATGCGCTCGATGTTGGTCTTGACGACGTCCATGCCGACGCCGCGACCGGAGACGTTGGTGACCTTCGCGGCGGTGGAGAAGCCGGGCAGGAACAGGAACTGCAGGATGTCGCTGCTGGTGAGGTTCTCCAGGCGGGCGGCGGTGACCAGGCCCTTCTCGACGGCCTTGGCGCCGATGACGGCCGGGTCGATGCCCTTGCCGTCGTCGCGGACCTCGACGACGACCTGGCCGCCCTCGTGGGCGGCGCGCAGCTTCAGGGTGCCGACCTCGTTCTTGCCCGCGGCGCGGCGCACGTCCGGCGGCTCGATGCCGTGGTCGACGGCGTTGCGGACGATGTGGGTCAGCGGGTCCTTGACCGCCTCCAGCAGGGTGCGGTCGAGCTCGGTGTCACCGCCCTCCATCTCCAGCTTGATCTTGCGGCCGAGCATGTTGCCGAGGTCGCGCACGACGCGCGGCAGCTTGGCCCAGACGTGGTCGATGGCCTGCATGCGGGTCCGCATGACGGACTCCTGCATCTCGCTGGCGACGAGGTTCAGGCGGTGGCAGGCGCGGGTGAGCTCCTCGTCGCGCAGCCCGGAGGCGCGCTGGAGGATCTGGTTGCGGGCGAGGACGAGCTCGCCGGCCTGGCGGACCAGGGACTCCAGCAGCTCGACGTCCACGCGGATGGTGGCCTCGACGGCGGACGCCTTCTCGGAACCGCCGCCGGCGGGGGCGGTGGGCGCCGCGGGGGCGGCAGCGGGGGCCGGTGCGGCGGGGACCTCGGCGACCGGTGCGGGCGCCTCGACCACCACGGGTTCGGCCACGGGCTCGACCACCACGGGCTCGACCACCACGGGCTCGACCACCACGGGCTCGGCCACCACCGGCTCGGCCACCACGGGGGCCTCCGCCACGGGCGCCTCCTCGGCGGGGGCCTCCTGCTCGGCGACCTCCACCGCGGGCGCGGGGGCCTCGGCGGGCGCGGGGGCCTCGGTGGAGACCTCAACGCCGGCACCGTCGGCGGGCGGCAGCACCGGCTCCTCGCCGTCCAGGACGGCGCGGATCGCGGCGACGACCTGGTCGACCTCGACGGACGCCTCGGCGCCGTTCTCCTCGATGGAGGTGAGCAGCGCGCGGATGGTGTCCACCATGCGCAGCAGCACGTCGGTGCTGGTGGGGGTCATGACCAGCTGCCCGTCGCGCAGGCGGGCCAGGAGGTTCTCGCCGACGTGCGCGACGGACTCCAGGCGGGAGAAGGCCAGGAAGCCGCTCGTGCCCTTGATCGTGTGGATCGTGCGGAAGACGCTGGCCAGCAGCTCGCGGCTGCCGGGCTGCTGCTCCAGCGCGACGAGGTCGGAGTCCAGCTGGTCCAGGTTCTCGTAGCTCTCGACCAGGAATTCCTGGACGATCTCGTCCATGTCGTCCATGCGGTTCCGCTCCGGATCTCGCGACGGGGTGGTCTGCGGCGCTCCGGCTCCGTGGCCGGCTCGTCGTGGTGGTGCCTGACTCACCCATCGGCACCGGCGGCCGGGAACTGAAACGCCGCGGGCCGGCACCCCTGCGTGGGGTGCCGGCCCGCGGCGTCGGGACGGCCGGCCGACGGCCTGCTCAGGCGGCGTTGAGGCGGGCCAGCGCGGTCTGCACGAG
Source organism: Kineococcus sp. G2 (assembly GCF_037154035.1). Lineage (NCBI taxonomy): Bacteria > Bacillati > Actinomycetota > Actinomycetes > Kineosporiales > Kineosporiaceae > Kineococcus > Kineococcus sp. G2. The sequence continues at coordinate 31,703 of NZ_JBBBEM010000113.1, forward strand.
CGTGATGAGGCTGTGCTTGGTCGCGGCCTTGCTGCGCGCGTCGGTGTAGACGAGCGGCACGTGGTCCGGCACCGCGAGCGCCTCGCGCACGGAGTCCAGGTCGTGCTGGGCGACGCCGTCGAAGCAGTTGACCGCGACGACGAAGGGGATGCCGCGGGACTCGAAGTAGTCCACGGCGGGGAAGCACTGGTCGAGGCGGTCGGTGTCGACCAGCACGACCGCGCCGATGGCGCCCTTGACCAGGTCGTCCCACATGAACAGGAAGCGGTCCTGGCCGGGGGTGCCGAACAGGTACAGCCACAGGTTGCCCGGCAGGGCGATGCGGCCGAAGTCCATGGCGACGGTGGTGGAGGTCTTGCGGTCCGAGTTCAGGCCGGCGTCGTCGACGCCGACCGAGTGCTCGGTCATGGCCGCCTCGGTGCGCAGCGGCTCGATGTCGGAGATGGACCCGATGAAGGTCGTCTTCCCGACGGCGAACCCGCCGGCCACGACGATCTTGACGACGGTGGGCGGGGCGGTGGGCTCCGTGGCGGTCCCCCCGGCAGCGACGCCTGGCGCGGGGGTGCTCACGTCAGAGCGAGGAAATGCCATTGAGAACACTCTCCAGGACGCTGATGGTGGTCGCGGGTTGGGGGGACGTGGCCAGGGTGAGGCCGTGGACGCGGATCTTCCCGGAGGCGGCGAGGTCGCTCACCACGACGCGGACGACGCCGACCGGGAGGTGCACGTGGGCGGACAGTTCCGCGATCGACAGGTAGGACGTCCTGGTGAGCTCCAGGATCCTGCGCCGCTCGGGGGTCATGCCGATCTCCGGCTCCCCCAGGGCCTCCACGAGCGCCTCGACCGGCAGGTCGCTGTTCGTGGGGCGAGTTCGCCCACCGGTGACCGTGTACGGCCGGACGGTGAACTCCTCGGCGTCCTCGTCGTCGTCGGACCAGAGGTCCGCGCTGCCTGCTGCTGTCATGTCGCTGTCACCACCGGGCGCCGGCCGGCGAGGAGGTGGGCAGCGAGGCCCGCATCTCCGAGACCAGCTGCGGGGTCAGGACGGTCTCGAAGCGCTGCACCAGCATGGCCATCTCGTAGCCGATGAGGCCGACGTCGCAGCCGGACTCGGCGGACACGGCGAGCACGGACCCGTCGGAGACGTTCACCAGGAAGAAGAACGAGTCGTCCATCTCGATGATGGCCTGGCGCACCTCGCCGGACTCCAGCTGGCGGGCGGCGCCGCGGGCGAGGCTGGAGACGCCGGAGACGATCGCGGCGAGCTGGTCGCCGGCCTCGCGGTGCAGGTGGTCGGACATGGCCATGAGCAGGCCGTCGGCGGACACGACCACGGTGTGCTGCACACCGGGCGTGCTGCGGACGAAGTTGTCGAGGAGCCAGCTGAAGTCGGCGGCCTCGGAGCTAAGCGCGGTCACAGTGGGGTTCCTCTTCTCGGAGTGGTCCGTACGTTCGCCGTGCGGTCGGGGTGGTGATCGGGGTGGGCATGGGGGTGGTGCGGACGGGCGGGTGCCCCCCCGCGTCCCGCGGCTCCCGGTCGGGAGCCGCGGGAACTCTCAGGCGCCGTCACGGGCGTCCCCGCCGTCGGGACGGGCGGCCGGGGGCGCGTCGCCCTCGGCGCGGCCGCGGGACACGCCGGCCTGGAAGCCGGACAGCATCGAGCGGACGTCCGCGGGGGCGCGGCGCTGGCGGGCGGCCGCCGGCCGGGCGGGAACCGCCGGCTTGGCCGCGGCCGGCGTGGCGCCGGCCTGCCGGCGCACCAGCGGTGCGGAGCCGCCACCCATCGACGGGCTGAAGGCCTGGCCGTCGGTGAGCGCGGAGAGGGCCTCCGCGGCGAGCGCGTTGCGCTGGCGCAGCGTGTCCCCGACGGTGCGCGCCACCGGGGCCGCCACCGGGGCCGCCACCGGGGCCGGGGCCGGCGCCTCGGGGGCGAGCACCTCGGGCGAGGGCGCGGGGGCGGGGACGAACGGCGTCGCCTCGGCGGGCGCGGCGGCGGTCTCCCGCGGGGCCGCGGGCGCGGTCTGCTCAGGAACCGGAGCCGGGGCGGGGCGCTCCTCGCCCCGGGGCTCCGCCCCGCGACGGCGGGAGGTCCAGAAGGCCTCGGCCGCCGTCTTGGGCGGGGTGGCGGAGTCGCGCACCGGGCGGGGCTTGCGGCCGGCGCGGGGCAGGATGTCCTGCGCCGCGGTCAGCGTGGCGGGAGCCTCCGCCTTGCGCTCGCGCTTGGGCATCACCGGGGCCGCGCCCGCCGCGGGGGCGGGGGCGGACACCGGCCGCCAGGCCGGCTCGGCCGCCACCGGGGCCGCCGGGGCCGCCGCGCGGGCCTCGTCCGCCCCTGCGCCGCGGGTGGGCTTGCGGCGGGTGGGCAGGCTGCGGCCGGTGCCGCTGACCTGCGGTGCGGGGGCGGCGACGCCGGCCTCGCCGGCCGCACGGGCGGCCGACTCCTCCAGCGTGGCCGACAGCGCTCCGCCGACGCCGTCCGCGGCCAGCGGGTTGGCGACGATCGAGTCGGGACCGGTGGTCACCGGCTCGGCCGGCGGCAGGACGATCGCCGCAGCCGGTGCGGCCGCGGGCTCGGCAGCCGGTGCGGCCGCGGGCTCGGCGGCCGGCAGGGCCGCGGGCTCGGCGGCCGGCAGGGCCGCGGTGGCCGCCGCGGGAGCGAGGTCGGGGACCTCCGCGGAGACGCTGCCGGGAGTGAAGACCGCCGGCCCGAGCAGCACGGTGACCGTGGTGCCCGCGCCCTCGCCGGAGCGGAAGTCGACCTCGAGGTCCAGGCGGGCGGCCAGGCGGCCCACCACGTAGAAGCCGAGGCGCTGCGCGCCGACGAACTCGCTGGCGCGGCCGCCGGCGATGCGCTCGCGGGCGGTGCGCAGCTCCTCCTCGTTCATGCCGAGGCCGGTGTCGGTGATCGCCACCTCGATGCCGCGGGCGCTCTCGCTGGTGGCGACGACGACGCGGGTGCCGGGGTCGGAGAACGTGGTGGCGTTCTCCAGCAGCTCGGCGAGCAGGTGCGACAGGGACAGCGCCAGGTGGCCGACGACCGGGGGGTCCACCTGCAGCGACAGGTCGACGCGGTCGTAGTGCTCGATCTCGCCGGCCGCGGTGCGGATGACGTCCGACAGCGGCAGCGGGCGGCGCAGTCGGCGCCCGGTGTTGATGCCGGCCAGGACCAGCAGGGACTCGGCGTTGCGCCGCATCCGGGTCGCCAGGTGGTCGAGGGTGAAGAGGTCCTCGAGGGTGTCGGGGTTCTCCTCGGTGCGCTCCAGCTGGTCCAGGAAGGACAGCTGGCGGGCCAGCAGCGCCTGGTCGCGGCGGGCGACGTTGATGAACATCTCGGCGATGGAGGCGCGCAGGGCGGCCTGCTCACCGGCGATGCGGAACGTGGTCTCGTTCAGGTCGTTGATGACGTGCGCGACCTGGCCGATCTCGTCGGTGCTGGTGACGGTCAGCGGGGTGAACTCCACGCCCGGGCCCTCGCCCGGGGTCTGCATGCGCTCCACCATGCGGGGCAGCTCGTCGCGCACCTCGGTGGCGGCGGCGGACAGGGCGCGCAGGCGGGTGCCGATGCTGCGGGCGGTGCGCACGCCGAGGACGACGGCGGCGACGAACACCAGGAGGCTGCCGACGGTGATGAGCAGGACGTTGCGCAGCGCGGCGCCGGCACGCTGCTCCGCGGTCGCGGCGGCGGCGGCACCGATCTCGTCGGCGGCCACGTGGTAGGCGTCGATGAGGGCCTGCGAGTGCGCGGTCCAGTCCTCCTCGCTCAGGCTGGGCGAGCCGGAGATGGCGGCGGCGAACAGGTTGCGGTCCTGGTTGACGAACGCCTGGGCCGCGGTGGCCTTCGACGTGGACAGCGCGTCGTCGAGCAGGGCGGCGCCCTCGCCGTCGAGACGGCCGCGCACCTGCGCGCCGAAGTACTCCTGCTGGCCGATCGAGTTCAGGCGCAGGTTGCGCACCTCGGTGCCGGCGGTGCCGCGCAGCACCATCAGGCCGGCCAGCTGCTCCTGGGAGATCTGGTCGATCTCGCGGAACAGGTACCCGGTGGCGGCCAGGCGGGCCGCCAGGTCGCGGGTCGGGGAGTCGTCGGCGACGGCGATCGTCAGGTCGGCGACGGCGCCGTAGACCTCGTTGTAGAGCTCGAAGACGTTCAGCGGGGTGGTGCGCAGGTCGTCCACGGCCGCGCGCAGCTGCGGCAGCGTGCTGTAGGCGGCAGCGGTGAGGTTCTCCACCGCGACGGCCTTGGTGCCCTCGTCGAACTCGACACCGGACTCCTCGGCGGCCGCCGTCGAGGCCAGCATGGTGGCGTCGGTGGTGGCGCGGGCCGCGTCGACCCGCGCCTTCAGGTCGTCGCTCGGCACCGTCACGTACTGGACGGTGAGCAGGCGCTCCTCCTGGACGGCGTGCAGGACCGCGTCGTACTCCTCGAAGATCCCGACGTAGTTCGCCAGGTCGCGCTCGTCGTCCGCCTCCAGGATGGAGTCGGTGTCGATGGCAGCGACGGCGCTCATGAGGAGCAGCAGTGGTACCGCGAGGAGGATCAGCAGCTTCGCTCTGATGCTCAGGTTCCGCAGCATGGCAACCTTCCGTAAGCGATGGTGAGCGGTGAGGTGGCTCACCGGTGCTCGAGCAGACGTCTGTCAGATCGGGTGGTGGGGAGCCGAGGGTGAGCGGGCGGGGGTGGAACCGCCCGTTCGGACCACCGGTGGACGGCGTGTCGACTGGAGGACGGGCGTGCGGGGAACTCCGGCGGTGCCGCGACCGGCGGACGCGGTGGTGGTGGTGCTGGCCGGTGGTGGCGGCACGCGGTTCGCGGAGCGCGCCGCGGGCGCCGACAAGCTCGCGGCCCCCCTGGGCTCGAGCGACGTGCTGCGGCACCTGCTGGCGCGGCTGACGCCGTGCTGGCCGGTGGTGCTCGTGGGGCCGGACCGGGTCGCCGGGGTGCCGGCGGTGCGGGAGGAGCCGCCGGGTGGTGGGCCGCTGGCCGGGTTCGCCGCCGGGCTGGCCGCGCTGGACGCCGGCGTCGCGCCCGGGGTGGGGTCCGGCTGGCCGGTGGTGCTGCTGGGCGGGGACCAGCCGTTCGCGGCGGCGGCGGTCCCGCGGCTGCTGGCGGCGCTGGCGGACGGCGGTGCGGACGCGGTGGTGGGGGTGGACGGCTCGGGGCGGCGCCAGCCGCTGCTGTCGGCGTACCGGCGCGCGCACGCCAGGGCCGTTGTGGCGGCGCTGCCCGGCGTGGTGGGCCGGCCCGTGCGCGAGCTGCTCGGCGCGCGCGCCGCGCGGGTGGTGGAGGTGCCGCTGGAGGCGCACGAGCACCTGGACGTGGACGTGCCGGAGGACCTGGCGCGGGCGCGGGCGCTGCTGGCCGCCGGCGGTGCGGGGGCGGGCGGGGCGCCCCGGACGTAGTGTCGCGGCGTGCGCGCCGTGACCGTGGAGGAACCCGGGGGCCCGGAGGCCCTGCACCTGGTGGAGCTGCCCGACCCGGAGCCGGGGCCCGGTGAGGTGGTCGTCGAGGTGGTCGCGGCGGGTGTGAACCGCGCCGACGTGGTGCAGCGGCTGGGCCGCTACCCGTCCCCGCCGGGTTCGCCGCCGCACCCGGGCCTGGAGGTGTCGGGCCGGGTCGCCGCCCTCGGCGAGGGGGTGACCGGCTGGCGGGTGGGCGAGGAGGTGTGCGCGCTGCTGGGCGGCGGCGGGTACGCCGAGCGGGTCGCGGTGCCGGCCGGTCAGCTGCTGCCGGTGCCGGCGGGCGTGGACCTGGTGGACGCCGCAGCGCTGCCGGAGGTGGCGTGCACGGTGTGGTCCAACGTGTTCACGCTGGCGGGGCTGCGGCCCGGCGAGCTGCTGCTGGTGCACGGCGGTTCCAGCGGCATCGGGACGATGGCGGTGCAGCTGGCGCGGGCGGTGGGCGCCCGGGTGGCGGTGACGGCCGGGTCGGCGGAGAAGCTGGCCCGCTGCGCGGAGCTGGGCGCGCAGCTGGGCGTGAACTACCGCGAGGACGACTTCGCCGAGGCGGTGCGGGCGTTCGAGCCGGCCGGGGCGGACGTCGTCCTCGACGTGGTGGGGGGACCGTACCTGGGGCGCAACGTCGACGTCCTCGCCACGGGCGGGCGCCTCGTCGTCATCGGCACGCAGGGCGGTGCCCGCGCGGAGCTGGACCTGGGGCGGCTGCTCGCCAAGCGCGGCTCGGTGCACGCCACGACGCTGCGCTCGCGCCCGGCGGCGGAGAAGGCGGCGATCGTCGCCGGCGTGCGCGACCACGTGTGGCCGCTGGTGGCCGACGGCGCGGTGCGGCCGGTGGTGCACGAGCGGTTCCCGCTGGCCGAGGCGGCCCGCGCGCACGAGGTGATGGAGTCCTCCGCCCACGTCGGCAAGCTGCTGCTGACCACCGGGGCGCGGGGCGCGGCGTGACGCCGGAGGACCTGGCGGCGCGGTTCCCGCCGCAGGTCCTGCGCGACTACGCGCTCGTGGCGGACGGCGCGCGCGGCGCGGTGGTCGGCCCGCGCGGGGACGTGGTGTGGATGTGCGCCCCGGACTGGCACGACGACGCGGTGTTCGCCTCCCTGCTGGGCGGGCGCGGGCTGTTCGCGGTGACGCCGTCGCACCCGTTCGTCTGGGGCGGCTGGTACGAGGAGGGCACCCTCGTCTTCCGGCACCGCTGGACCAGTCGCGGCGACGGCACGGTGGAGTGCCTGGACGCGATGGCGATGCCGAGCGACCCGCACCGGGCGGTGCTGCTGCGGCAGGTGCGCGCCGTCGAGGGCGTGGCGGAGCTGGACGTGGTGCTGGACCTGCGCGCCCGGTTCGGGACCCGGGCGCTGCGGGACGTGCGCCGCGGCGACGACGGCCGGTGGACGGCCCGCACGGGCGGGCTGCGGGTGCGCCTGTCGGGCCTGCCCGACGCGACCGTCGACGGCGGGGTGCTCACCGGGCGGTTGCGGGTGCCGGCCGGCGGGTGCGTGGACCTGGTGCTGGAGGTGGGCGACGCGGAGCTGCCGGAGCCGGTGGACGCCGAGCGGGCGTGGTCGTCGACGATGCACACGTGGCGCTCGGCGGTGCCGGACATCGCGCACTCGGTGGCGCCGGTGGAGGCGCGGCACTCCTACGCGGTGATCCGCGGCCTGACGTCCGACGACGGCGGCATGGTGGCGGCGGCGACGACGTCGCTGCCCGAGCACGCCGACAACGGCCGCAGCTACGACTACCGGTACGCGTGGGTGCGCGACCAGTGCTACGCGGGACTGGCGATGGCGGCGTGCGGGGGCCCGTACCCGCTGTTCGACACGCTGGTGGCCTTCGTGGTGCAGCGGGTCCTCGAGGACGGCGACCACCTGGTGCCGGCGTACACGGTGCACGGCGCACCGGTGCCCCGCGAGCGCAGCACGGGCCTGCCGGGCTACCCGGGCGGCTGGGACGTCGTCGGCAACCACGTGCGCGAGCAGTTCCAGCTGGACGTGTTCGGCACGGTGCTGCAGCTGCTGGCCGCGGCGATCGGGCACGACCGGCTGGACGCCGACGGGTGGCGCGCGGTGGACGTGGCGGTGACGGCGGTCGAGCGTCGCTGGCGGGAACCCGAGGCGGGCATCTGGGAGCTGGAGCCGGACTGGTGGACGCACTCGCGGCTGGAGTGCGTGGCGGGGTTGCGCTCGATCGCGGCGGTGGCGCCGGCGCAGGACGCGGTGCGCACCGCCACGCTGGCGGACGCGATCCTGGCGGAGACGTCGCAGCGCTGCCTGCACCCGGACGAGGGGCGCTGGCAGCGCAGCCCGGGCCAGCCGGGGGTGGACGCGGCGCTGCTGCGCCCGGCGCTGCTGGGCGCCACCCCGCTGGACGACCCCAGGCACCGGGCCACGCTGACGGCGGTGCGGCGCGACCTGGTGGTGGACCACCACGTGTACCGCTACTCCCCCGACTCGATGCCGCTGGGCTCGACGGAGGGCGCGTTCCTGCTGTGCGGGTTCCTGGTGGCGGAGGCGCTGCACGCCGACGGGCAGCACGTGGAGGCGTTCCGGTTCTTCGAGCGCAACCGGGCCGCGTGCGGGCCGGCCGCGCTGCTGGCGGAGGAGTGGGACGTGCAGCAGCGGCAGCTGCGCGGGAACCTGCCGCAGGCGTTCGTGCACGCGGCCCTGCTGCACAGCTCGGTGCGCCTGGGCACCTGACCCCTGCCCCGCCCGCGGCTCACGCCACCGGGATGCTCAGCCGCAGGTCCACGTCGTCGGCGGTGCCGGTCAGGACGGTGAGCAGGTAGGTCCCGTCGGCGGGCAGCGGCACGTCCACCCGGTCCTGCACCTCGGTCATCGCGGTGTGCAGGGGGGTGCCGTCGGGGCCGACGAGGGTCCAGCGGGTGCCGGGCTCGGCGTGGCGGAGGGCGACCTGCGCGCTCTGCCCGGCGCGGGCGCCGAACGCGAGCTCGCGGGTGGCGCCGGCGGGCAGGTCGGCGTGCACGGTCGCGCTGGTGGCACCGGGGGCGAAGCGGACCGGGACCGGCAGCGCGAGGTCGAGGGTGTAGTCGGCCGCCCCGGTGGTCAGGACGTCGAGGGTGTACGCGCCGGTGGCGGGCAGGGTGAGCGAGCCGTCCTGGGCCTGGCCCATCTGCGTGCGCAGGGGGGTGCCGTCGGGGGCGGTGAGGGTCCAGCGGGTGCTGGGGTCACCGCTGGTGAGGTCCACGACGGCGGTCTGCCCCGCACGGGCCCGGAAGGTCCAGCTCTCGCGGCCGCCCTCGGTGAGGTGACCGGAGACGCTGCCGGACGTGGCGCCGGGAGTGAAGCGGAGGGGCGCGCCCGGCGCCGGGGTGCCGACGGTGCTGGAGGCCCTGCCGGCGGAGGCGGTGGCGGTGGCCCCGGCCGCGGTCCCGGTGGCGGTGAGGGCGGCGAGGGCCGCGGCGGCGACGGCGGTGGCGGTGGCGGTGCGGTTCACGAGGTGCTCCTCCGGTCGGGGGTGGTCCCGGGCGGGCGTGCCCTCCGAGGCCCTGACACCCCTCAGACGCGTGGCCCCCTGCATGCGTTGCACCGCGGCAATCGGATCTTCCGGCCGCACCCCGCCCCGGGCCGAGGGCGCCCGGCCCCTCCCGCCGCCGGCGGGGGGGGCGGACCGGGACGAGCGGGGGCAGGATCGCGGCATGGACTACGTGAAGCTCGGTTCCACCGGCCTGGAGGTCTCCCGGCTCTGCCTGGGCTGCATGAGCTACGGCGACCCCGAGCGCGGCGGGCACCCCTGGACGCTGCCGCAGGAGGACAGCGCCCCCTTCCTGCACCGGGCGCTGGACGCGGGCGTGAACTTCTTCGACACCGCCAACGTCTACTCGAACGGCTCCTCCGAGGAGATCCTCGGGGACGTCCTGCTCAAGGCGGTGCCGCGCCACGAGGTCGTCATCGCCACCAAGGTCCACGGGCGGATGCGCCCCGGCCCGAACGGCGCCGGCCTGTCCCGGCACGCGATCCTCACCGAGATCGACGCATCGCTGCGCCGCCTGGGCACCGACCACGTCGACCTCTACCAGATCCACCGCTGGGACCCCACGACCCCGGTCGAGGAGACCCTGGAGGCGCTGCACGACGTGGTGAAGGCCGGCAAGGCCCGCTACATCGGCGCCTCGTCGATGTGGGCGTGGCAGTTCGCCAAGGCCCTGCACCTGCAGGACGCGAACGGCTGGACGAGGTTCGCCACCATGCAGGACCACTACAACCTCCTCTACCGCGAGGAGGAGCGCGAGATGCTGCCGCTGTGCGCGGACGAGGGCGTCGGCGTCATCCCGTGGAGCCCGCTGGCGCGCGGGAAGCTCACCCGCGACTGGGACGCGGCGACGAACCGCTCGGAGAGGGACGAGTTCGGCAAGACGCTGTACCGCGACTCCGACGAGCGGATCGTGCAGGCGGTCGCACGGGTCGCCGAGCGCCGGGGTGTGCCGCGCGCGCAGGTGGCGCTGGCGTGGGTGGCGCGCAACCCCGTGGTGGTCGCCCCGATCGTCGGGGCGACGAAGCCGCACCACCTCGACGACGCCGTGGCTGCGCTGGAGCTGGAGCTGACCGACGAGGAGGTCGCCGAGCTGGAGGCGCCCTACGAGCCGCACGAGGTGGCCGGCTTCTAGCGGCCCGTGCGGACGGTGACGAGGAAGCCGGCGCTGTCCGAGGTGATCACCTCACCGGTCCAGGGGTCCTGCAGGTGCCCGTCGTCCTCGGGGTCGAAGCCCCGCAGGGCGCTGCCGCTGGGCACGCGGAGGATCGGCCTGATCGATCCACCGTCCCCGACGACGTGGATGTCGCTCACGCGCCCGTGGACCCGCTCGCCGGCCCCGAGGTCGTGGTGGCTCTCGACGAGCCGCACCCGGCCGTCCGGTTCCACGTGGCGGACGCAGTCGAAGGTGACGACGTCGTCGCGCTCGACGGCGGACCCGCAGCACTCGTGCTCCCAGCCACCCACCTCGACGACGACGTCCACGGTCACAACCGTGTCAGCTGGAGGCCGGTCGGTCGACACCGGTCGTGCGAGTCGGGGGATGCCGCCTGCGGTGAACGCTCGCAGATCGGCTACTCGCCGACCTCCTCCACGACGACGGCACGGTCGGGCTGGCGCCGAGGTGCCCGGCGTGACGCTCCGTTCGCGGCTGCCCACCCGCGGTCTGGGTGTGGCTCTGCCACGACGCGCGAAGCGTCGGGCACCGCTGGCGGGGAGCGGCTCAAGACCGAGACGGTCGACCGGATCCACCGCCTCGGAAGGAACCTCTGCGCAGGGCGCGGCATCTCAGCAGGCGGCTCGCGGCGCTGGGGCCCTGCTCCTCGCCCTCGTCAGCGCCTCCTGCTCCTGCGGTGGAAGGACGCCCCGGCCGCAGGTGGTGCCGAGCGGTCAGTGCCCCTCCGCCGACGCCGCGACCGCGGGCGCGGCCATCGACTGGGTCTCGTTCGTGGTGCTGAACGGCGTTCAGCACTCCCTGACCTCGCAGACGGTGGAGCCGACCGGCATCGCTGAGGAGGTGGGACGCGTGCAGTGCCGGATCGCCGGCACCGTCACCGACCCCTCCTTCGATCCACGTGATGGGGATGCTGCCCACCTGCCGCCCGGTACTCCGCTGCACGCGGTCTCCGGCCAGCCGGTGCAGGCTGCTGTCGCCGTCGAGCAGGACGGCTCGTGGCACCTCTACACCGCCGACGAAGGCACGTCGCCGTGATCGGCCGGCTGCCCGCAGTCGGACATCGGCAGGACCACGAGGTCGCCGACCGGCGGGGAAGCGGAACACCCAGCCGGATCGACCGTCGATCCCGGCCGCTCCGCGGGGTACGTGGGCGACCGCTTCGACGACGAGGCGAACTCCCTCGCGCCCTGCCGACCCGAGGATCGCCCGTGCTGCTCCGGGACGCCGGGCCGGGGTTCTCCACCCGGTCCGGCACACCCGCTCGGCGCGAGCGCTCCAGCACCGCTACGGCAGGTCCAGGACCTCCCGCGCCAGTTCGGTGTGGGTGACGAGGGTGGAGACCAGGCCGCTGCGCAGCACTGCGGCCGTGGCGGGGGCCCGGGCCGCCACCTCCCCGCAGGACATGGCGACCACGTCGCCGGCGCGGCGCAGCTGCTCACCGGTGACCCCGACCACCCGGTCGGCCAGCCCGGGGACCTCGGAGCCGTCGGCCCCGAGGAGGACCCCGGTGACCTCGGCGACGACACCGGCGCGCGCCAGGTGCGCGCCGGTGTCCGCGTCGAGGGAGTCCAGGGCGGTGGACTCCCCCTGCCGCCATGCACCGACGGAGACGACGGCACGGGTGAGGGTGTCGAGCTCGGCGAGCGCGTGCGCGATCTCCGGCTGGGAACGCAGGCTGTCGGCGGTGGCGGCGTCGGGGACGGCGAGGGGGGCGTAGAACGTGGCCGCGGTGGAGGCGGTGGCCTCGGCGGCGCGGCGCACGAGGTCGACGGCGCTGCCCTCCACGTCGGGGCGGGGCAGCGCCCCGGCGAGCTGCACGAAGCGGGTGCGCAGCGGTGCGGACAGCGCCGAGACGAGCTGCGAGACGGTGCGCCCCCACGCCAGGCCGACGACGTCCTCGGGTACGGCGGTCTCCTCCAGGAGCCCGGCGGTGAACTGCGCGACGGCGCGACGGCGGGCGGGGACGGAGTCGCCGTCGGGGCGCACCACGTAGGCGGCGCGCAGCCCGAAGCGGGTGCGCAGCGCCTCACCGAGCTCGCCGTCGACGGAGGGCGGGGCGAGCACGCGGATCTGCACGAGGCCCGCGTCAGCGGCCTCCGCGAGCAGCCGGGCCACCTTGAAGCGGCTGATCCCCAGGTCGCGGGCGATGTCGACCTTCGTCCGCCCCTCGATGTGGAAGCGCTGGGCCACGGCGGCGGCCAGGGCCAGCCCGCTGGTGGTCGATCCCCGCGCGAGCGCCTTCGTCATCGCGTCCTCCCCGTCGCCGCAGCGGGCCGCGCACGGGCGCGGCCGGTTGACAGCCCGTCATGATGAGCGTCACTATCGCACAGCTGAGAACTACCCGCTCACATGAGCGGGGTGGAGCACCAGCCGGGACACCTCCCCAGGGCTCCGCGAGAACCGGTCGACGAAGACACGGAGGGCACGATGCTCGGAGGGCACACGCGGCGCCTGGCGCTGGCGGCGGCGTTCAGCGGAACGGTCCTGCTGGCCGGTTGCGCCGGCGCCGGCGGGGGGAACGCGGACGGCGGGGGCGAGGGCGGCGAGGACGGCGGCAGCATCAGCGTCATCATGGTCAACAACCCGCAGATGGTGGACCTGGAGAACCTGACGGAGGAGCACTTCACCGCCGAGACCGGCATCGAGGTCAACTTCACGGTGCTCCCGGAGAACGACGTCCGCGACCGGATCACCCAGGAGTTCAGCAGCCAGGCCGGGCAGTACGACGTGGCCTCGATCTCCAACTACGAGGTGCCCTTCTACTCGCAGAACGGCTGGCTGGCGCCGCTGGACGAGTACCTGGAGGGCGACGAGGAGTTCAACCAGGACGACATCCTCCCGGCGATGGAGTCCTCGCTGACCGGCGAGGACGGCTCCGTCTACGCCGAGCCCTTCTACGGCGAGTCCTCGTTCCTCATGTACCGCAAGGACGTGTTCGAGCAGGCCGGGCTGACCATGCCCGAGAACCCGACCTGGCAGCAGGTCGCCGACCTCGCCGCCCGGGTCGACAACGTCCAGCCCGGCATGCGCGGCATCTGCCTGCGCGGTCAGCCCGGCTGGGGGCAGGTGTTCGCGCCGCTGACCACGGTGGTCAACACCTTCGGCGGCACCTGGTTCGAGGAGGACTGGACCGCCAAGGTGAACTCGCCGGAGTTCACCGAGGCCACCCAGTTCTACGTCGACCTGGTGCGCGCCCACGGCGAGGCCGGCGCCCCGCAGGCCGGGTTCACCGAGTGCCTGAACAACATGACCCAGGGCAACGTGGCGATGTGGTACGACGCCACCTCCGCCGCCGGCTCCCTGGAGGCCGAGGGGTCCCCCGTCGCCGGCAAGATCGGCTACGTCGCCGCACCGGTCGTCGAGACCGACGCCTCCGGGTGGCTGTACACCTGGGCGTGGGGCATCCAGGAGGCCTCCCAGAACAAGGAGGACGCGTGGGAGTTCATCTCCTGGGCGTCCAGCCAGGGCTACGAGGAGCTCGTCGGCGAGCAGCTCGGCTGGGCGAAGGTGCCCTCCGGCAAGCGCAGCTCGACGTACGAGAACGAGCAGTACCAGCAGGCCGCCGCCCCCTTCTACGAGGCGACCCGCGACGCGATCCTCACCGCCGACCCGCAGAGCCCCGGCGTGCAGCCGCGCCCGGCACCCGGCATCCAGTTCGTCGCGATCCCCGAGTTCGCGGCCATGGCCACGCAGGTCTCGCAGCTGGTCAGCTCCGCCATCGCCGGGCAGACGTCCGTTCCCGACGCCCTGGCGCAGGGTCAGCAGATCGCCCAGGAGCAGGTGACCGAGGTCTACCAGGAGTGACCCGGCAGTGAGCTCCGGGCCGCCCCGCCACCCGCGGTGGGGCGGCCCACGCACCGGCCCGCACCGGCGGCGCCCCCTCGCCGCAGCCTCCCGCGAACCACTCCCGCAAACGACTCCCGCAGGAGCACACCGATGAGCACGGGAACCGACACCCCGAGGGGGCGGCCGGCGGCCGGTACCGCCGTCACCCCTCCGCCGACCACCTCGACCACGGGCGCCCGCAGGATCTCGAACTGGGCCCGCCGGGCGCCGCTGATGCCGGCGTTCATCTTCCTCTTCATCACCACCCAGCTCCCGTTCCTGACCACGATCGTCATCTCGTTCACGAACTGGAACGCGCTGCGCCCCGGCCAGCGCGACTTCGTCGGTGTCGAGAACTACGCGGAGGTCTTCACCAACGCCCGGCTGCGCGAGTCGGTCTGGAACACGATCGTCCTGACCGTCGTCGTCGTGGGCGTCAGCCTCGTGCTGGGCATGCTGATCGCCCTGCTGCTGGACCGGAGGTTCTTCGGGCGAGGCGCGGTGCGCACCATGATGATCGCCCCCTTCCTCGTGGTCCCCATCGCCGCCGCGCTGCTGTGGAAGCACGCCTTGTTCAACCCCTCCTACGGTTTGCTCAACGGCGTGCTCAACTGGGTGTGGGGCCTGTTCGGCGCCGAGGACGCGCCACAGCCGGAGTACCTGACCGTCGCCCCGATGATGTCGATCCAGGCGGCGCTGATCTGGCAGTGGACCCCGTTCATGATGCTCATCCTGCTGGCCGGCCTGCAGTCCAAGCCCGCCGACGCGGAGGAGGCCGCCCGCATGGACGGCGCCAACGGCTGGCAGATCTTCCGCTACCTGACCTTCCCCCACCTGCGGCAGTACCTGGAGCTGGGCGGCCTGCTCGGGGCCATCTACATCGTGCAGAACTTCGACGCCGTCTTCACCATCACCTCCGGCGCGCTGGGAACGGCGAACCTGCCCTACACCATCTACCAGACGTTCTTCCAGGCCGGGCGGTACGGGCTCGCCTCGGCGATGGGTGTCGTCGTCGTCATCGGCACGATCATCATCGCCACGTTCGCGCTGCGGGTGGTCTCGACCATGTTCAAGGAGGAGGGAGCCCGATGAGCACCACCACCGGCCGTGCCGCCGAGGTCCGTCCCAGCTCCGGGCACGTCCCCACCAGCCGACGCGAACGACGGGCCCGTGAGCTGAACCGCGGAAACCCGCTGTGGGGGCTGCTCGCCTGGATCGTCGGGCTGCTCTTCGTCGCCCCCGTGCTGTGGATGGTGCTCACCTCCTTCCACTCCGAGACCGACGCGGCCACCAATCCGCCCTCGATCGCGGCGGAGCTGACCCTGCAGGGCTACCGCAGCTTCTTCCAGGCCGGCCCGTGGCCGCCGCTGATCAACTCGCTGTCCGCCTCGGTCGTCTCCATGATCATCGTGCTGCTGCTGGCCATGCCCGCTGCCTACGCGCTGTCCATCCGGCCGGTCAAGCGCTGGACGGACGTCATGTTCTTCTTCCTGTCCACGAAGTTCATGCCGATCGTCGCCGCCGTGCTGCCGCTGTACCTGTTCGCCCGCTACGCCGGCCTGCTGGACAACATCACCTACCTGTCGCTGCTGTACACCTCGATGAACCTGCCGATCGCGGTGTGGATGATGCGCTCGTTCCTCGCCGAAGTCCCCGTGGAGATGCTGGAGGCCGCCTCCATCGACGGCGCCGGGCTGATCCGCACGCTGCGCTCGGTGGTGGCGCCGGTGGCGGTGCCCGGCATCGCCGCGACCGCGCTGATCTGCTTCATCTTCAGCTGGAACGAGCTGCTGCTGGCGCGCACCCTGACCGCGACGGTCGCGGGTACCGCCCCGGTCTTCCTCACCGGCTTCGTCACCAGTCAGGGGTTGTTCCTGGCGCAGCTGTGCGCGGCCGCGACCGTGATCTCCCTACCGGTGCTCGTCGCCGGCTTCGCCGCCCAGGACAAGCTGGTCCAGGGCCTGTCCCTCGGAGCCGTCAAGTGACCTCGACCACGTCCACCGTCGCCCTGTCTCCGCAGAACCTCGCGGAGGTCGGCGCACGGGTGCCGGTGCCCACCTACGACCGCTCGGCGATCACCCCGGGCATCGTGCACCTCGGCGTGGGCGGGTTCCACCGCGCGCACCAGGCGATGTACCTGGACCGGCTCATGGAGCAGGGCCAGGCGCTGGACTGGGGCATCCGCGGTGTCGGCGTGCTGCCCCACGACGCGCGGATGAAGGAGGTCCTGGACCGCCAGGGCGGGTTGTACACGCTGATGCTCAAGCACCCGGACGGCACGCGCGAACCCCGCGTGATCGGCTCGATCCTGGACTTCACCCTGGCCCCGCAGGACCCGGAGGCGGCGGTCGAGGCCATGGCCGACGAGCGCATCCGCATCGTCTCGCTCACCGTCACCGAGGGCGGTTACAACGTCGACGACGTCACCGGCGAGTTCCTGCTGGACAACCCGGACGTGGCCGCCGACCTGGTGGGCGGGGCGGCCGCCCGCACCAGCTTCGGACTGGTCACCGAGGCGCTGCGCCGCAGGCGCGACCGGGGCCTGCGCCCCTTCACGATCATGTCCTGCGACAACATCCAGGGCAACGGGCACGTGGCCCGCAAGGTGTTCACCGCCTTCGCGTGGGCCAGGGACCCCGAACTGGGCGCCTGGGTGGAGGAGAACGTCCGCTTCCCCAGCTCGATGGTGGACCGCATCACCCCCGCCACCACCGACGACGACCGCGCCGAGGTGCGCGAGCGCTTCGGCGTGGACGACGCCTGGCCGGTGGTGTGCGAGCCGTTCACCCAGTGGGTCCTGGAGGACGACTTCACCGACGGCCGCCCGCCCTACGAGGACGCCGGCGTGCAGGTCGTCGACGACGTCGAGCCGTACGAGCTGATGAAGCTGCGGCTGCTGAACGCCAGCCACCAGGCGCTGTGCTACTTCGGGCACCTGGCCGGGTACCGGCTGGTGCACGAGGTGGTGCAGGACCCGTTGTTCGCGCGGTTCCTGCTGCAGTACATGGAGCGCGAGGGCACCCCGACCCTGCCCCCGGTGCCGGGCACGGACCTGGACGCCTACCGGCACGAGCTGATCGCCCGCTTCTCCAACGGGGAGGTGCGCGACACCGTGGCGCGGTTGTGCAACGAGAGCTCCGACCGCATCCCCAAGTGGCTGCTGCCGGTGGTCCGCCACCAGCTCGCCCACGGGGGGGAGTTCTTCCGCGGCGCGGCCGTGGTGGCGAGCTGGGCCCGCTACGCCGAGGGGGTGGACGAGCAGGGGAACCCGATCGAGGTGTCCGACCGCCTCGCGGATCGCCTGGTGGCGACCGCTCGGCGGAACCGCGCCGAGCCGACGGCGTTCATCGCCGACCGCAGCCTGTTCGGCGACCTCGTCGACGACGAGCGGTTCGTCGCCGAGTACACCGCGACGCTGGAGTCCCTGCACGACAGGGGTGCCCGGGCGACCCTGGAGGACCTCGTGGCCCGCGGCGGCACCCCGCGCTGAGCGCCCGGGCACTGGGACCCGGGCGCTCGACGCGGAACTCGACGCGGGGTTCAGCCGGTGGTTCGGGCGTGGGGCAGCCGGGCGACGCGCGGCGGCAGCACCCACGCGGTGGTGCCGGGCTCCAGCACGAGGCACCCCGCCTCGTCCCGCGCGACGTCGTCGCTGGCGATCAGCAGGTCGCAGCTGGCCGGCAGCAGGACGGGTGCCCCGCGGTGGACGGTGACGACGAGGACGTCGCGGTTGCGCAGCGCCACCACGTCGCAGGTGCGGGTGCCCGCCAGCTCCACCAGGTCCAGGGAGCCGGAGGCCAGCTGCAGGTGCCGGCGCAGCGCGAGGGCCCGTCGGTACATCTCGTAGGTGGAGCCGGGCACACCCCGCTGCACGTCCAGGGCGTGGCGCGCGAACGACGGCGGTTGCGGCAGCCAGGAGCGGCCGGTGGGCGAGAACCCGTGGGCGGGTTCGGCCGCCGACCACGGCAGCGGGACGCGGCAACCGTCACGGCCGGCTTCGAGCCCGCCGCTGCGGAACCACGCCGGGTCCTGCCGGGCCTCGTCGGGCATGGCGGTGTCCTCGGGCAGGCCCAGCTCCTCCCCCTGGTACAGGTACGCCACACCGGGCAGCGCGAGCATCTGCAGCGTGGCGGCCCGCGCGCGGCGCAGGCCCAGCTCGGCGTCCGGCTGCTCGTCGAGCGCCCGGATCCCCTTGGGCAGGGACCCCGCGTCGGCCAGGCCGAGGCGGGAGGTGTGCCGCACGACGTCGTGGTTGGACAGGACCCACGTCGTCGGTGCGCCGACGGCGTCGGAGGCCGTGAGGGAGTCCACGACGACCTGCCGGTTGCGGTCGGCGTCCCAGGGCGTGGTCAGGTACGCGAAGTTGAAGGCCTGGTGCATCTCGTCGGGACGGACGTAGCGGGCGGTGCGGCTGAGCGAGTCGAGCCACGCCTCGGCCACGAGCACCCGGTCACCGGGGTAGGCGTCCAGCACGGCGCGCCAGGAGCGGTAGATCTCGTGCACGCCCTCCTGGTCGAACATGGGCCCGGTGGCGCCGTCCGAGGTGCCCTCGACCATCGCGGTGGTGCCGTCCCAGTCCGGCAGCCCGTCGGCCTTGACCAGGCCGTGGGCGACGTCCACCCGGAAGCCGTCGACGCCCCGGTCCAGCCAGAACCTCAGCACGTTCTCGAACTCGCCGCGCACCTCGGGGTTCGTCCAGTCCAGGTCCGGCTGGCGGGCGTCGAACAGGTGCAGGTACCACTGACCGGGCATGCCGTCCGGTTCGCTCACCCGGGTCCAGGCGGGGCCGCCGAAGATGGAGCGCCAGTTGTTCGGCGGCTCCTCCCCCTGCGCTCCGCGCCCGTCGCGGAAGACGTACCGGGCCCGTTCCGCGGAACCCGCCGGCGCCGCCAGCGCGCGGCGGAACCAGGCGTGCTCGTCGGAGGTGTGGTTGGGGACCACGTCGACGATGACGCGCAGGCCCAGGGCGTGCGCGCGGGCGAGCATCGCGTCGAAGTCGGCCAGGGTGCCGAACACCGGGTCGACGTCCCGGTGGTCGGCGACGTCGTAGCCGGCGTCGACCTGCGGGGAGGTGTAGAAGGGCGAGAGCCACACCGCGTCGACGCCGAGCGAGGCGAGGTGGTCCAGGCGCGCGGTGATGCCGGGCAGGTCGCCGACGCCGTCACCGTCGGAGTCGGCGAAGGATCGCGGGTAGACCTGGTAGACGACCGCGGTGCGCCACCACTGCGCGCCGGCGGTGGCCGGGTGCACGGGGAACAGGCTGGTCCAGGGCGGCGAGTCGAGCAGGGCGTCCATCGGGTCCTCTCGGGGCGGGGCGGCGGCGCACGGGATCCCGGGCACGGGCGGCGGCGGTGCGGCCGGTGGTGGGCGGGCCGCGGGGCGCGCCGGCGGGCTCCGTCGGAGGACGGGGCGCCGGCTGGCGGGAGCCGCAGCGGGTGAGGAGGATTCTGCAAGCTCGCCGTCGAGTTTGCAAGAACTTGCAGGAATCGGCCGTCACCTCACTCCGGGAGGTCCGGCCCCGGGGACCTCAGCGGGCCGGAACGGCCCCCGTGGAGGCGCGCACCACCAGCTCGGGGCGGAACAGGAACTCACCGCGCGGCGTGGGGTGCCCGGCGATCTCGTCGACCAGCGCGCGCACCGCGGCGTCACCCATCGCCTGCACCGGCTGGCGCACGGTGGTCAGCGGCGGGTCGGTGAACGCCATGAGCGGGGAGTCGTCCGAGCCGACGACGGAGACGTCGCGCGGCACGTCCAGCCCGCGGTCGCGCACGGCCCGCACCGCTCCCAGCGCCATCGGGTCCGAACCGCACACGATCGCGGTGACGCCCGCGTCCAGCAGCCGGCCCGCCGCCGCGTAACCGCCCTCCACGGAGAAGACGCTGTTCTCCACGGGGGCCGGCGCACCGGGCCCCACGTGCCGGCGCACGGCGGCGCCGAAGGCGGCGGTCTTGCGCTCGACCGGCCGGAAGCGCTCCGGGCCGATCGCCAGCCCCAGGCGCGTGTGACCCAGCGCGGTCAGGTGGCTCACCGTCAGCTCGATGGAGGCGGCGTCGTCGTTGGAGATGCAGGGCGCGTCGACGTCGGGCTGGTACCCGTTGATGAGCACCAGCGGCAGTCCGCGGTCGCGCAGGCGCACGTAGCGCTTGGGGTCGCTGGCGGTGTCCGCGTGCAGGCCCGAGACGAAGACGACGCCGGAGACGCCGCGGTCCAGCAGCATCCGCAGGTAGTCGTCCTCCTGCACGCCGCCGGGGGTCTGGGTGCACAGCAGGGGCATGTAGCCGCTGACCACCAGACCGGTCTCGATGACCTGCGCGAAGGTGGGGAACACCGGGTTGGACAGCTCCGGGACGATCAGGCCCACCATGCCCGCGGCGCTCTCGCGCAACCGGGAGGGCCGGTCGTAGCCGAGCACGTCGAGCGCGGTCAGGACCGCCTGACGGGTGGACTCCGCCACCCCGGGGCGCTCGTTGAGGACGCGGCTGACCGTCGCCTCGCTGACGCCGGCCTGCGCCGCCACCTGGGCCAGTCGAGCTGTCACTCGGCGACGGTAGCGGACCCCGCGGCCCGCGAGTCGTGGAAGACGCTTCCACCTCTTGCAAGTTCTTGCTAGGTTTGCCGCGTTCTGACAACGGAGCAGAACCCGCGCCGCCGCGCCGAGCACCGCCGCCGCCCGGTCCCGCACCTCCAGGAGCCCGCATGCCCTCCTCGACCACGTCCCCCTCGCGCGCCACCCTCCTGCGCTCCCTCGCCCTCACCACCTGCCTCGGGCTGACCCTCGCCGCCTGCGGCGGGGGCGAGGGCACCGGCGCCCCCGGCACCACGCCCTCCCGGGTGCCCGCGTCCGGGGAGTCCGCCGCGGCGCCGGAGCGCGCCGACGCCGACCTCGTCGTCTGGGCCGACGACAAGCGCGCCGCCGCGCTGGAGGACGTCGCCCAGCGGTTCGGCGAGGAGAACGGCATCACCGTCGCCGTCCAGACCGTCTCGCAGGACCTGCAGACGAACTTCGTCACCGCCAACACCGCCGGCAACGGCCCCGACGTGGTCATCGGCGCCCACGACTGGATCGGCAACATGGTGCAGAACGGCGCCGTCGACCCCCTCGCCCTGCCCGAGGCCGAGCGGGCGCAGTTCACCGACATCGCCCTGCAGGGCGTCACCTACGAGGGGAAGGTCTACGGCCTGCCCTACGCCGTCGAGACGCTCGCGCTGTTCCGCAACACCGACCTGGTGCCCGAGCAGCCGGCCACCTTCGACGACGTCGTGGCCACCGGGCTCGCCTCGGGCGCCGAGAACCCCCTGTGCCTGCAGCAGGGCCAGGAGGGCGACGCGTACCACATGCAACCGCTGTACACCTCCGCCGGCGGCTACCTGTTCGGCACCACGGACACCGGCGAGTACGTCCCCGGCGACCTGGGGGTCGGCGCACCCGGTTCCATCACCGCCGCGCAGAAGGTCGCCGAGCTCGCCCAGCAGGGCGTGCTGAAGACCTCCATCACCGGCGACAACTCCATCTCGCTGTTCACCGAGGGCCGCTGCGCCTACCTGGTCTCGGGCCCGTGGGCGACCGCCGACGTGAAGACCTCCGGAACCCCCTACGCGCTCAGTCCCGTCCCCGGGTTCGCCGGGATGGCACCGGCGCAGCCGTTCACCGGCGTGCAGGCCTTCTACGTCGCCAGCAAGGGCGAGAACAAGGCGTTCGCCGAGTCGTTCGTCCTCGACGCCGCCGCCCGGCCGGAGACGATGCGGGCGCTGTACGAGGCGGAACCCCGCCCGTCCGCGATGCGCGAGGTCCTCGCCGAGCAGTCCGCCGCCGACCCCGACACCGCGGTCTTCGCCGAGGCTGCCGCCGGCGGGCGGATCCTGCCCGCCCTGCCGCAGATGGCCGCCGTCTGGGAGCCCCTGGGCAAGGCGTACGCCGCCGTCATCAACGGCGCGGACCCCGCCCAGACGATGACCACCACCGGTGAGACCGTCCGCGCGAGCCTGCAGTGACCTCCACCCCCACCCGTCCCCCCGCCGCCGTGCCCGCGAGCCCGAGCCCCGCCGCCCCGCGGCGGGGTGCGGACGCGGGGCGCCGCTCCGTCACCGCGTCCGCGGCCCTGCTCCGCGTGCTGCTGCTGGGCACCCTCGCCGCCGTCACCGTGTGGCTGGCCCCCGCCCTGGTCGCGCGGGAGAGCTGGGTGGGGCTCACCGCCCTGGTCGTCGGTGCCGTCTCACTGGTCGCCGTCTACTCCACCAGCCGGTTCGTCCCCGCGAAGTACCTGCTGCCGGGAACGCTGTTCCTGCTCGCCCTGGTCGTCTACCCGATCGTCTCGACCCTGCAGCTGTCGTTCACGAACTTCGGCGACGGCAAGCGCGGGACCAAGGAGGAGGCGATCAGCAGCATCGTCGGCAGCTCCGTGGAGCAGCTGCCCGACTCCCCCACCTACGCCCTGACGGTCGCCACCCGCGGATCGGTCACCGAGGGGCCGTTCTCGTTCTTCCTCGTGGACACCCGAACCGGCGAGGTGTCCGTGGGCGACGCCGACGGCGTGCAGGAGGTCGAGGCCGGCGAGGTCACGGTCACCGACGGGCGCGTCAGCGCGGCGGACGGCTGGACGCTGCTCACCCCCCGCCAGGTCAACGACGCCGGCGCCGCCGTGCAGGAGCTGACCCTGCCCACCGAGGACGGCGCGATCCGCGCCCAGGGCGTCGCCCGCGCCTTCGAGGGGCGCACGGTGCTGCGCCACGACGAGGCCACCGACACCATCGTGAACACCCGCACCGGTGAGAGATTCGGGATCGGCGTGGTGGGCGACAGCGAGTTCTTCGTCGGCCCCGACGGGCGCCCGGCGTTCTCGCAGAGCTGGCTGCAGGGCGTGGGCCTGTCCAACTACGAGCGGATCGTCACCGACGACACCGTCTCGGGCGCCTTCCTGCGCGTCTTCGCCTGGACGCTGGCGTTCGCCGTGCTCGCGGTGGGGCTGTCGTTCGCCGTCGGGCTCGCCCTGGCCGTCGTGCTCGACGACCGCCGGATCCGCGGCCAGCGCCTCTACCGCTCGCTCCTGCTGCTGCCCTACGCCATCCCCTCGGTGATCGCCCTGCTGGTGTGGTCGAACTTCTACAACCGCGACTTCGGGCTGATCAACGAGCTGCTGGGCCTGCGCCTGGACTGGCTGGGCGACCCCTGGCTGGCGAAGGCTGCGGTGCTGCTGACCAGCGTGTGGATGGGCTTCCCGTACATGTTCGTCGTCTGCACCGGTGCGCTGCAGTCCATCCCCGGCGAGCTGCGCGAGGCGGCCGTCATGGACGGGGCGCGGGCGTGGACGGCGTTCCGCAGGATCGTCCTGCCGCTGCTGCTGGTGGCCGTCACCCCGCTGCTCATCGCCTCCTTCGCGTTCAACTTCAACAACTTCAACGCCATCGAGCTGCTCACCGAGGGCGGTCCCTTCCCGCCGGACAGCCCGTCGGCGGGGTCCACGGACATCCTCATCAGCTACACCTACCGCCTCGCCTTCGGCGGCTCCGGCGCGCAGTTCGGCTTCGCCGCCGCCGTCTCGGCCCTGCTGTTCCTGGTGACCGCGGTCCTCGCGGCGGTCCAGTTCCGCGCCACCCGATCGCTCGAAGACGTCAACTGAGGACGACATGACGACCCCGATCCCGGCCCCGCCCACCACCGCCGCCACGTCCGCCGCGCGCGACAGCGCCGGCGCGGCACCGAGCCGCACCGCCCGCCCCGGACCGCACGGCGCGCGCTGGTGGCGCGAGGTCGGCTGGCGGCACGTGGTGGCGCTGGTGGCCGTCGCCTTCGCCGTCTTCCCCGTGCTGTTCATCCTCTCCGCGGCGTTCAACCCCCTGGGCACCGTCGCGAGCACGGGTCTGGTCCCGCGCCAGTTCACCCTCAGCAACTTCACCCGGCTGCTCAGCGGTGAGCGCGGTCCGTTCGTGCGCTGGTACGCCAACACGGTCGTCCTGTGCCTGGTGGTCTCCAGCGCCCAGGTCTTCGCCAGCGCGCTGGCCGCCTACGCCTTCTCCCGCTTCCGCTTCCGCGGCCGCCGGGGTGGACTGCTCAGCCTGCTGCTGATCCAGATGTTCCCGCAGTTCCTGGCGGTCATCGCGATCTTCTCGATGTTCAGCGGGGTCGGTGAGGTCGTCCCCGCCGCGGGCCTGAACACCCTGGTGGGGTACGGCCTGGTCCTGATGGGCGGGGCGCTGCTGCACGTCTGGCTCATCAAGGGGTTCTTCGACACGGTGCCCAGGGAGCTCGACGAGGCCGCGACGATCGACGGCGCCAGCCACGCGCAGGTGTTCTTCCGCATCGTGCTGCCGCTGATCGCCCCCGTCCTGGCGACGACGGCCCTGCTGAGCTTCGTCGGCGTCATCAACGAGTTCCTCATCGCCGGCATCTTCCTCACCGACGACGAGTCCAAGACCCTGGCGGTCGGCCTGTACGGCATCATCGACTCCGACCGCAGCAACAACCTCGGGCTGTTCGCGGCGGGCGCCGTCCTGTTCAGCGTCCCCGTCGTGCTGCTGTTCCAGTTCCTGCAGCGCTTCATCACCGGTGGCCTGACCGCGGGCTCGGTCAAGGGGTGAGCGCCCCCGTCCGCGGGGTGCTCACCCAGCCCCACCACGACGGGTCCGGTCTGTACGTCTCCGACCCCGCCCCGCGTCCCGGCGAGCAGGTGCGGCTGCGCGTCGCGGTGCCGCACGCGCACCCGGTGCAGCGGGTGCTGCTGCGCAGCGTGCGCGACGGCGAGCCGGGGTTCACCGCCGCCACCGCCGTGCACCGCACCGCGGACGCGACGTGGTGGCAGGTCGCCCTGACGGCGCACAACCCCGTCACCCGCTACCGGTTCCTGCTCGTCGGCGGGCCCGGGGACCCGGTGCGCCACGCCTGGCTCACCGCCTCCGGGGTGCACGAGCGCGAGGTGACCGACGCCGGCGACTTCCAGCTCGTGACCCACGAACCGGCCCCCGGCTGGGTGGCCGACGCCGTCGTCTACCAGGTGTTCCCCGACCGCTTCGCCCGCTCGGGCGCCGAGCGGCCCGCACCGCCCTGGGCGGTGCGGCGCGGCTGGGACGACCCGGTGTCCGCCCACGGCCCGGACACCGCGCGCGAGTGGTTCGGCGGCGACCTGGACGGCGTCACCGAACACCTGGACCACGTGGCGGACCTGGGGGCGACCTGCCTGTACCTGACCCCGGTGTTCGAGGGGCGCTCGGTGCACCGCTACGACGCGGTGAGCTTCGAGCGCGTCGACGCCTCGCTCGGCGGGGACGGTGCGCTGCAGCGGCTCACCGCGGCCGCGCACCGGCGCGGCCTGCGCGTCGTGTGCGACCTGACGACGAACCACACCGGGGACGGGCACGAGTGGTTCCGGCGGGCGCAGGCCGACCCGGCCGCACCCACCGCGGCGTTCTACCGGTTCACCGAGCACCCCGGCGCGTACGTCAGCTGGCTGGGCGTGCCGTCGCTGCCGAAGCTGTTCCACGACTCCCCCGCCCTGCGCGAGGCCCTGTACGCCGGGCCCGGCTCGGTGGTGGGCCGCTGGTCCCGCCCGCCGTTCAGCCTGGACGGCTGGCGGATCGACGTGGCGAACATGACGGGCCGGTACCGCGAGCAGGACCTCGCCGGCGACGTCGCCCGGGAGCTGCGGCGCACCCTGGCGGCGGCGGGCGCGCAGACCGGGCGGGAGCAGTGGCTGCTGGCCGAGCACGGCCACGACGCCTCCGGCGACCTCGCCGGGGACGGCTGGCACGGCACCATGAACTACACGGGTTTCACCCGGCCGGTGTGGACGTGGCTGACGCCCGGCGAGGACGGCCCCGGCGCCCACGGCCTGCCGTACCCGGGAGCACCGGTACCGCTGCCGTCGACGGGCGGCGAGCAGGTCGTCGGCACGGTGCGCGAGGTCCTGGCGTCCGCGCCGTGGCGCTCGTGGTGCGCGTCGACGAACTCGCTGAGCTCGCACGACACCCCCCGCGTGCGCACCGTCGTGGGCGGCGGCACGTGCGGCGGGCTGCCGCCGGGCGGCCCCGGCACCGCGGGCCGGGACCGCCACGTCGTCGCCCTGGCGCTGCAGGCGACGCTGCCGGGGGTGCCCGCGGTGTTCGCCGGCGACGAGATCGGCCTGACGGGCACGACCGGGGAGCACTCGCGCACGCCGTTCCCCTGGCACCGGCGCGGTGAGTGGGACGGCGAGCTGCTCGCGCAGTACCGGCACTGGTTCGGGCTGCGCCGCGAGCACGTGGCACTGCGCCGCGGCGGGCTGCGCTGGGCGCACGTGCAGGCGGACTCGCTGACGTTCGTGCGCGAGCACCCGGCGGGTTCCGTGCTCGTGCACGCCGCGCGCGCCGCGCACCCGCGCGTGCGGGTGCCGCTGGCCGCCCTCGGCGGTGGCCCGGTGCGCGCGCTGACCGGTGGGGCGGTCGAGGTGGACGGCGGTGACCTGGTGCTGCCCGCGGGCGGCCCCGCCGCCCACGCGTGGTCGCTGCCCTGCACGGCACCGCCGTGGGCGGCGCCGGGAGCGCTCCCGGCGCCCCGCTGACGCAGCCGGGGCGCCACGAGCGGGCCACTACCATGGCGCGCATGGCCCCCAAGATCGTTCCCGCGCGCGGCATGCGCGACGTCCTCCCCGCGGAGAAGGCCCGCCGGGAGCACGCGCTGCGGGTGATCCGCGAGGTCTACCGCTCCTTCGGGTTCGACGAGATCGAGGCGCCCGCGCTGGAGGAGCTCAGCCGCCTGGAGTCCGGGCAGGGCGGCGAGAACGAGAAGATGCTCTTCAAGGTGCTGCGCCGCGGCCTGGACCCGGACGAGGCCCTCAAGCCCGCCGACGCCGCCGACCTGGGGTTGCGCTTCGACCTGACGGTCCCGCTCTCGCGCTACGTCGCCAGCAACGCCGCCGTGCTGCGCACCCCCGCCAAGCTGCTGCAGATCGGTCCCGTCTGGCGCGCGGAGCGCCCGCAGAAGGGCCGCTACCGCCAGTTCGTGCAGTGCGACATCGACGTCGTCGGCGAAGCCGGCAGCGTCGCCGAGGTGGAGCTGGTCACCGCCACCGACACCGCGCTGCGCCGCCTGGGCCTGACGGGCACGACGCTGCGCATCAACGACCGCGAGGTCCTCACCGGCCTGCTCACCGGTTGCGGGTTCGCCGAGGCCGAGCACGGCAGCGTCCTCATCACCGTGGACAAGGCCGACAAGATCGGCCTGGACGGCGTGATGGCCGAGCTGCGCGAGAAGGGCTTCGCCGACGGGCACGTCGCGAACCTGCGTTCCGCGCTGGACGAGCTGCTGACGATCACCTCCCCGTCGGACCCCGGCGCGCTGGCCGCGGCGCTGCCTGGCGCGGTGCCCGCGCAGGCGGTGCAGCGCCTCGGGGAGATCGGCGCCGCCCTCGCGGTGTCGGCGCCGGAACTGCCGGTGGTGTTCGACGTCAGCCTGGTGCGCGGCATGGGCTACTACACCGGCCCCATCTTCGAGATGGCGCTGGCGGGTTCGGGGTCGTCCATCGCGGGGGGCGGTCGCTACGACCGGATGGTGGGCCGCTTCAGCGGCCGCGACCTGCCCGCGTGCGGGTTCTCCATCGGTTTCGAGCGCATCGCCGAGCACGTCGTCCTGGAGACCGACGCCTCCCGCGCGGTGGCGCTGGTGCACGCGGCGGACGTGCCCGCCGGGGACCTGGTGCGTCGGCAGCGCGAGATGGCCGCCGAGGGGTACCGGGTGGCGCTGGTGAAGCAGGCCAAGCGGATGCAGCCGCTGTTCGACAAGCTCGTCGAGGAGGGTTACGGCAGCGTCGTGCGCGCCCGCGTCGGTGACGACGGCACCGTGGTGTTCACCGATCCCGCACCGCTGGGCTCCAGCGCCGGCTGAGCGCCGTGGGCTCCCGCGCTCACGTCTGGCAGTGCGGGCACCACCAGGTGCGGCGCCGCTCCGGGTCGCCGGGCACCTCGGCGCTCACCTCCACCGGGGTCCCGCAGCGCAGGCACGGCTGCCCGGCCCGCCCGTACACCCAGTGCTGCCGTCCCGGGCGGGTGTCGCCGGTGGTGACCTGGTACGCGCCGTGCGGGGCCACGGAGAACCGCAGCAGCTTGCCCGCCAGGCGCACGAGGGGTTCCAGGTCGACCTCACCGACGGGGCGGGTGGGCAGGTGCCCGCGCAGGAAGCACAGCTCGTTCACCCACAGGTTCCCCAGCCCGGCCAGCACGCGCTGGTCCAGCAGGGCCGCGGCCAGCGCCCGCCCCGGTTCCCGCGCGAGGTTGCGCACCGCCCCCGCGACGACCTCGTCGAAGGGGGTGCCCGCGTCGAGGAGGTCGGGGCCGAGGTGCCCGACGGCGGTGTGCTCCTGCTCGGTGGGCAGCAGCTCCACCACACCCAGCTTCAGCCCGGCCGCGGTGGGCCCGGTGGTGCGCAGCAGCACCCGCACGTCCGGCGCCAGCAGGCGCGGCAGCACCTTGCCGGGCGCCAGGACCGTCCAGGAGCCGTCCATGCGCAGGTGGGTGTGCAGGGTCAGCGCGGAACCGTCCAGGTCGAAGCGGGTCAGCAGGTGCTTGCCGCGCGGGACCGTGCCCAGGACGCGGGCGCCGGCGAGGTCGGCGGTGGCGTGCCGGGGCACGCGCAGGTCGGCGACGCGCACCGTGGTGCCGCGCAACCGGGTGTCCAGGGTGCGCGCCACCCGGTAGACGCTGTCCCCCTCCGGCACCCGCCCACTGTCACCGGTGGTGCGCCCCGCCGCGAGCCGGGGTCCCGCCGGAGGTCAGCCGCGGTTCACCGGCGGCGGCCGTAGGTGAGGCGTCGCAGCAGCACCTCGGCGGGCCCGCGCCCGCCGGTGCGCTCCAGCGCGAGCGCACCGAGCAGGATCAGCACCCAGGTGCCCACGGCGAGCGCCGACGCCTGCGCGACGCCCAGCTCGGCGCCGAGCCCGAGGGTGGAGGCGGGCAGCAGCGCGGCGAACACCACGGAGTGCGCCAGGTACCCGGACAGCGAGCGCCGGCCCAGGGCGATCAGGGCGCGCCCCGGTGCGCCCGGCCCGCCGCGACGGGACGCGGCGGCCACGACGAGACCGGCCAGGGCCGCGTAGCCGACACCACCGGCGTACCCGGTGACGGTGTGCACCACCCCGGCGAGCACGACGGTGGTGCTGCCGGGCTCCCAGGCGCCGACGGTGACCAGGGCGAGGGGCAGGCCGCCGAGCGCAGCGAGGGCGACACCCCCGGCACCGGCGACCAGCAGGGTGCGCCGGTGCCGCGCCGGGTCGTCGAGCAGCCCGCGGCGGGCGGCGATCGCCCCGATCGCGACCGCGCCGAACACCACCAGGGGCCCGGTGAGGGTGCCCGGGACCCACTCGGCCAGGCGCAGCAGCAGCGCCCCGGCGACGCTCTCGCGGCTGGAGGAGTCCGCGAGCTCCTGCACGTCGTCCGGCACCGGCACCGCGGCGAGGGCACCGAGCGCACCGGCCAGCACGGTGCCGGTGACGGCGAGGACGACCAGGCCGCGCGTGCGCGGTGCGGCCAGGGTCCCGGCGAGCAGCACGAGCAGCACCCCGTAGGTGCCGGCGATGTCGCCGGAGAACAGCAGCACGCCGTGCAGGGCGCCGATGAGCAGCAGGGCCCAGCCGCGGCGGCGCAGGAGCCGGCGGGCCTGGTCGTGCTGCGCCCCGGCGTCCAGGTGGCGGCGCACCAGCTGCCAGGTGCCGTACCCGACGAGCACGGAGAACATCGGGAACGAGCGGGCGTCCACGAGGGTGACCTGCAGGAAGGTCACCACCCGGTCCCACGTCGACATGCTGCCGGCGGTGGGGTAGCCGACGAGCCCGGCCGGGCGCGCGTGCAGGTGGACGTGGACGTTGGCCAGGCAGATGAACAGCAGCAGCGCCCCGCGCGCCAGGTCGGGGGCGGGCACGCGCTCGGACAGGGCGGTGGCGCGCGGCGGAGCGGAGGGCAGCGTCGGGTGCACGGTCGTCATCGTGGTGCGCGCGGGCAGCGGGTCGCGTCCACCGGTCGTCGCGCGGGCGCGCACCGCTGGGCGGACCCGGGCCACCCGCCCACCGCGGGACGAGGGGTCCGTGGCCGGCGCGCGGACGCGCGGCCGGTGCGCCACGATCGCGGGGTGAGCGCGGAACGGGTCCTGGTGACGGGGGCGGCGGGCAGCGTCGCCGGGCAGCTGCTGCCCGGCCTGGCGGGCCGGCCGCTGCGGTTGTTCGACCGGGAGGCGGTGGACCACCCGGACGCGCAGGTGGTGACCGGGGAGCTGACCGATCCCGCCGCGCTGGAGCGGGCCCTGGACGGGGTGGGTGCGGTGGTGCACCTGGCCGGGAACCCGGACCCGTCGGCGTCGTGGGAGGAGCTGCGCGGGCCGAACGTGGAGGGTTTCGCGGCGCTGCTCGCGGTGGCGGAGCGGGTGGGGGTGCGGCGGGTGGTGTTCGCCAGTTCCGTGCACGCGATGGGCGCGCACGAGGCGGACGGGCGGGTCCCGGTGGACGCGGCGTGGGCTCCGCGGGCGTGCTGCCCGTACGGGGCGACGAAGGTGTTCGACGAGGCCGTCGCGCAGGTGGCCTCCCGGCGCGGGCCGGTGAGCACGGTGGGGTTGCGGCTGGGCGCGACGGTGCCGGAACCGGCGAAGCGCTCGCAGCTGGCGAGCTGGCTGGGGCCGGCGGACCTGCGGCAGCTCGTGGTGCGCGCCCTGGACGCCGACGTGCACCACGGGGTGTTCCCGGCGGTGTCGGGCAACAGCCGGCGGCACTGGGACCTCACCGCTGCGCGCACCGGGCTCGGCTACGAGCCGTCGCTGGACTCCGAGGAGTTCGCGGGGACCGTCGAGGACGACGGCACGGACACCGGCGTCTGCCCGCGCTGACGGTCCCGCGGGGACCGCCGGACACCCGTACCGACGTGCGGACGTCCGGTGAGCCCCCTACCTTCGCCCTGCGCCGGCTCGCCGAAGTGCCGGACACCGTCGAGCAGCGAGGAGCAGTGGTGGCGATGCCGGGGAACGACGAGGACCGACAGGGCGGGCAGGGCGGGCAGGAGCAGGAGCAGGCGAAGCGCAAGCACACGCGCACGATGTACCTGCGCTTCGCGGCCATGATCCTCACCTCGATGGTCGTCATGTACGCCGTCATGTTCGCCGGCACGTGGCGGTGGGACCACGTCACGTTCAGCGAGAGCAGGGTCTTCATGGCCCTGACCATGGGCGGTGCGATGGCCCTGGTCATGATCGCCTGGATGCTGAAGATGTACCGCAGCGTCAAGGGGAACATCGCGATCGTCGTGGCGGGCGTGCTCCTGCTGGCGGGCGGCACCTTCCTGGACCGCAGCCAGGTGACCGTCGGCGACCTCGGCTGGATGAGCTCGATGGTCCCGCACCACTCGCTCGCGATCACCCGTTCCGAGCGCGCCGACCTCGACGACATCCGGGTCTGCCGGCTCGCCGCCTCCATCATCGAGGCCCAGAAGCGCGAGATCCGCGAGATGCAGTGGCTCATCGAGGACATCCGGGAGAACGGCGAGGTCCTGACCGAAGCCGCGCTCGACGGCCGCCGGGTGCCCGAGTTCGAGGTGTCGGACCTGCGCGACTGCCCGACCCCCTGAGCCCGGGCACGTCCAGGGCGGCGCCGGACGAGGAGGGCGGAGCGGCCGGCGCCGTCAGCGCGCCAGGACGGCGACGGCGGTGACGGTCCCGGCGAGGGCGGCCGCGAGCACCACCCAGCGAGCGGCTCGGCGCGGGCTGCCGCCGGCGAGGGCGTCGGCCGCGGCGAAGCACGCCGTGGCCAGCAGCACGGCCACGGTGACGGGCAGCAGGGCGGCGGCGGCCACCCCGGCCACGGCACCGGCGCGCCACCGCCGCCCCCACAGGGGCGCGGCGAGCAGCGGGACGGTGAGCGCGGCGGCCGCACCGGTGAGCAGCTCCACCCACCAGGGCCGCGCCCCCATCCAGGGCAGGGCGCGGGCGAGGTCGAGCAGGTCCACGACGGCCAGCGTGCCGACGACGAGGACGAGCGCTCCCGTGACCGCGGCGGCCACCCACGCACGCCAGGTGGTGCGCAGCGGCCCGGTCAGCGCGGTGACGACGGACACCCCCGCCCACATGAGCTCCCGGCGCAGCGGCGCGACGCCGAGGTCGCGCAGCGCGCGGCGGAACAGCCGGTCGGCGGCGACGCGGTCGACGGGGCGGGCGGCGAGGTAGGAGGGCGGCCCGTCGGAGCCGGCGACGAGTCCGTCGTGGACGAGGGCGGCGGGCAGGTGCCGGCCGGTGGTGGGCACGAGCCAGCGCAGCACCGGCGGCACGGACGTCAGGTCGGTGGAGAAGGCGGTGGGGTCGGCGGGGACGACGACCGGGCCCAGACGCTCGTCCCAGTAGCCCACGGGGCGCTCGAGGCGGAACCGCTCGCGGGCGGGGTCGCCGTCGACGAGGTACCGGTGCAGGCGGACCTCGCCGGTCCAGGGACGCTCCGGGTGGGCGGGGTCGAAGAACCCGCTGCGCGCCAGGTGGGTGGGCCGGCGCTCCGGCAGGCGGACGGGCGCACCGGCGCGGGACGCGGAGGGCTGCGGCACGCGCGGCAGGTTCCCACGGCGGTGGGGCGGGAGCGAGCGGCGGGTTCCCGCCGGTGCGGTCACCCGGGCGCGGCGGCTCGCCGCAACCGCTCCTCACCGACGTCCGGGGAACGCGGCAGGGGTTTCCGCTGCCCCGTGAGACGGAAACCGAGCCGCTCGTAGAACCGCCGGGCCCGCGGGTTGCCGTCGACCACCCACAGGCCCACCGCCGCCGCTCCCCCGGCGGCGGCCCGAGCGCAGGCCGCTTCCACGAGCGCGGTGGCCGCCCCGCCGCCGCGGTGGTCGGGTTCCACCCACATCGACACCAGGTCGCGCTCACCCGCCCGGGACCCCGCGTCCACCGGCGCCAGGGCCACCACGCCCACGGCGCGTCCCGCGGACCACGCCAGGAACCAGTCGCCGTCCTCCACCCGATGCCGCCAGGTGCCGTCGTCGAGACCCTCCTCGCGCGCCGGCGTGGAACCGAACGCCCACGGCGCGTCGGTCAGCGCTCGCAACCGGACCTCCCGCACCACCGGCCACTGCCCCGCGCCGGCACGCTGCACGGCGAGCGCGCCCGTGCCGCAGCAGCGGCCGGTGTCGTCCACGATCCGCCGGGCGGCGTCCAGAGCGGCCACCAGGCCCGCCGGTCCGCCGCCGAGGTGGCCGAGGACCGCGTCGACCCGGTCGGTGAACCGTTCGGGCGCAGAGGGGAGCCGGCCGGCCGAGGCCACCGCGCCCTTCTCGTTGACGACCCACCGCCCGGCGTGGGCGTGCAGGGCGTGCGCGCACAGCAGCAGGACCCGGAACAGGCAACCGGCGACGTGGGCGGTGTCACCGCGAGGCGCGGCCTCGCGGGCGCCGTCGACGAGGAACTCCGCCTCCCCCAGCGAGGCGACCACCGCCTCGCGCAGGCGCGGCGGGTAGGCCCGTGCGGCGCGGTGCAGGGCCGTGAGCTCACCGGTGGGGTCGGCGAGGACGACGGCCAGGGCGGCTTCACCGGCGTACGCGAAACCCGGGAACCCCAGCGGGTGCCCAGTCTGCGCGTACCAGGTGAGTTCCCCCTCCTGCGCCTCGCGCCAGCTGCGGCGCACGCGGTCCAGGTCGCGGTAGATCCAGTCCACGGCGGTGCCGTCGATGCTCAGCCAGCCGCCGCCGTCCACCCACGGCCCCCACCCGCCGGGTGCGGTGACCCGCGCCTGCGGCCCGGCGACCTCGCGGGCGAGGACCGTGAGCGCCGCGACGTCCAGGGGTGGGCGGTAGTACAGCCCCAGGTCGACGTCGGAGTCCGGGGAGTGCTCGCCGCGGGCGCGGCTGCCCCCGAGCGTCACCGCCTCGATCCCCGGCACGTGGAGCAGCCGCTGCGCCACCTCCCGCAACCAGGCGTCGTCGATCACCCGGCCAGCGTGCCGTGGCCGGGGCGCGGGCGGTACCGGTTTCACGACCACCGGGAGCCGCCGGTCGCCCGGTGGGCCTGGACCTCGACGCTTCCCGCCCCGGCCCTGTCGGTGCGAACCCCTACGGTTCCCCCCATGATCGCGACTCTGGCCTCCAGCTTCCTGCCGGTCCACGACACCACCGCTGCCGCCGCCTGGTACGGCAGCCGCTTCGGCCTCGACGCCACCGACGTGCAGGAGCACGCCGCGGTGCTGCGGGACGGCGAGGGGCGGCGTCTGACGCTGCTGGGCCCCGCCAGCGGGATCCCGGTGCGCCCGGGCCTGGCGTGGGCGCCGGTGAGCTTCCTGGTCGAGGACGTGGCGGTGTTCCGCGACGAGCGTCTGCGTTCGGGCGAGCCGTGCTCACCCGTCGCGGGCGACCCGGCGACGTGCCTGTTCGTCACCGTGGCGGACCCGGACGGCAACACCGTCCTCGTCGTCGACCGCTGACGGGCCGTCCGGCGCCCACGGGGGTGCGCGCGGGGAGCGCGCACCCCCGGGCACCCGTCAGAGGTTCCCGCTGCCCGCCAGGCGCGGCACGCGCGACGGCAGCGACTGCGCGGGGTCGACGCGCTCGCGGTACAGCGGGGCCCAGCTCACGGTGTCCTCGAGGAACTCATCGGGGTCCGCGGCGTTGTGCAGGGCGACCAGGTCGAGCTCGTGGTGCTTCGACCGGCCGTTGACGAGGTTCCCCTCGGCCTGCAGGGCCGTCCCGCCCCACCCCTCGACCACGTCGGCGGGGTCGATGCCCTCGGCCAGTTCGAGGTAGTTCTCCTCGGCGATGACCTGCGACTCCACACCGGCTCCCCAGACGTACCCGAAGAAGTCCGGGTCCGTGGCGCGGTAGACGTTGTTGTAGACGTCGACCTGGCCGAACCGGACGCGCGGGGTGCGCTCCTTCGTCCGCTCGAACACGTTGTGGTGCAGCGTGACGCGCAGCTTGCCGCGGTCGGTGGTCCGCTTGTCGGAGCTGCCGATGAGCATCGTCTTGTCGTGGTCGGTGAAGGTCGACCACGACACGGTGACCAGGTCCGAGGCGTTGGTGATGTCGAGGGAGCCGTCGTGCACCTCGTAGCGGGAGCCGAAGTACCGCGGCAGGCTGTCCGGCGGGTTGTCGCCGTCGTCGAAGCTGACGTGGTCGACCCAGACGTTCGTGGAGCCCACGACGCCCAGCGTGTCGTACTCGGAGTTGAAGTTGCCCCCGGAGTCGCCCGGGTCCCACGCGGGGAAGCAGTCGTAGGAGTCGGACAGGCGGAGGTTGCGCACGATGACGTTCGAGGAGTCGCGCACCGTGAGCGCCGCACCCACCACCTGCGCGTCGTCCCCGACCCCCACGATGGTGACGTTGGACCCGATGTGCTGGCGGATCTGCGCCTCCTGCACGTCCTGGCTGGCCGCCCGGGCGGGCTCCAGGGGGTTGACGAACTCCCCGTCGACCGGGTCGTGGTCGAGGGGCCTGCCGTCGGCGTCGTAGGCCGACAGGTACTGATGCAGGTCGTACCCGTCGACGGCGTAGTCGTCGCACGTCAGGCGCTCGCCGTCGGCGCCGGTGTTCGCGTCGATCTTTCCCACGACGCGCACGATGCGCGGTTCGTCGTCACCGCGCGCCGCGTCACCGCCGAGGGCGTCGCGGAACTCCTGCCAGGTGCGGACGGTGAAGACGTTCCCCTCCGCGGCGGCGGAACCGCCGGTGGTGCCGTCCCCGGCGGCCGCCCAGCCGTCGCGGTCGCCGAGGACCTGGCGCTCGAGCGGGGTGCGGGTGGCGGTCGCGGGTGCCGCGCCGGACACCGTCAGGGACGCCACCGCGAGGGCGGCGCCGGCGATCAGGGGGGTGGTGCGTCGTCGCACGGGGGCCTCCAGGCCACGTCGGTGTGGGAAGCGCTTTCACGCTAGGTCGCCCCGCACCGCGCGTCAACCGGCGGGCAGGTTCCCCCGGGAGGGCCGACCGTCCGCCTCCGGGGGGACCGCGGCCCGCGCACCGGCCGGGGTGAGCCCGTAGACCGGCCGCGCTGCGGCACCGAGGACGGCACTGCGCTCGGCCTCGGAGAGGTCCCGCACCAGCGCGCTCGTGCGCCGCACCACGTCGCCGTAGCCGCCGGCGAGGGTGCTGACCGGCCAGTCGGTGCCGAGCAGCAGCCGCCGCGGGCCGAACACCTCCAGCAGGTGCTGCACGACGGGTGCGAGCAGCTCGTCGCCGCCCCCGGGCGGCAGGAGCGTGAACAACCCGGACACCTTGCAGACGACGTTCGCGCAGCGGGCCAGGTCGGCGGTGCGCTCGCGCCACACCGCCAGCGCCACGGGGTTCAGCGGAGGTTTGGCCGCGTGGTCCAGCACGAACACCGCCTCCGGCAGCTCCCGCGCCAGGTCGGTGGCGGCGGGCAGCTGGTCGAGGCGCACCAGCAGGTCCTGCACCAGGCCCGCCGCGGCGACCGCGGCGGCACCGCGGCGCACGTCCGCCCGGCGCAGCCAGTCCGGGTCCGGCTCGTCCTCCACCTGGTGCCGCACGCCGCGCAGCAGGCCCCCGCCGGGTGCGGCGCGCAGGGCGGCCAGCTCGTCGGTCACCGCTGCACCGCGCAGGTCCACCCAGCCGACGACGGCGGCGACGAGCCCACCCGACCCCTCTGCCGCGGCCAGGAACTCCCGCGTCTCGGCGGTCTCGGCGACGGTCTGCACGAGCACCGTCGAACTCACCCCCGCCGCGGCCGCCTCCCGCGCCAGGTCGGCCGGCCCGAACGGCCGGTGCAGCGGTTCCAGACCGGGGCGCTGCATCCACGGGTAGCGGCGGCGCGCGGGGTCCCACAGGTGGTGGTGGGCGTCGACGAGCCCCGCCGGGTTCACCGGGGTTCGCCGGGCGGCGGCCCACCGGGCAGCGGGATGTCGGCGCGCACCAGGCCCTCCCCGCGCAGCGCCGCCCAGAACGCCGCCGGCACCGGCACGTCCGGCAGGGCGACGTCCGCACGCACCTCCTGCGGGCTGCGCATGCCCAGCAGCACGGCGGCCACGGCGGGGTGCGCGAGGACGGCCTGCACCGCCACCGCGGGCAGCGGCACGCCGTGCGCGGCGGCGAGCGCCGCCAGCCGCTGCGCCCGCGCCAGCACCTCCGGCGGCGCGGGCGCGTAGGAGTACGTCGCCCCGGGCGCGGGGGCGTCGGCGGCGAGCAGGCCGGAGCCGAACACCCCGCCGAGCACCACCGCCGCCCCGGCGCGCTGCGCCGCCGGCAGCAGGTCGTCCAGCGCGTCCTGCTCCACCAGGTTGTAGCGGCCGGCGAGCAGCACCACGTCGAGGTCGAACTCCGCCAGGAACCGGGTGGGCATCGCCGCCTGGTTCATGCCCACCCCGACGGCGCGCACGACGCCCTGATCGCGCAGCCGCAGCAGCTCCGGCAGGGCGCCGCGGCGCGCCTCGTCCTCGAACTCGTCCGGGTCGTGCACGAGGACGACGTCGACGCGGTCCAGCCCGAGGCGCTCCAGGCTCTCGGACAGGCTGCGCCGCACCCCCTCGGCGGAGAACTCCCACACCGGCTCCACGTCGCCCGGGACGGCGAACCCGTGCGGGTGGTGCACGGGCTCGCCGCGGCGCGGGCGCAGCAACCGGCCCACCTTGGTCTGCAGGACGAACTCCTCGCGCGGCACGCCGCGCAGGAACGCCCCCGTGCGCCGCTCGGACAGGCCCAGGCCGTAGTAGGGGGCGGTGTCGAAGTACCGGAGGCCGCCGGCCCACGCCTCCTCCAGCGCGGCGCGCGCCTGCTCCTCGGGGACCTGCGCGTAGAGGTTCCCCAGCGGGGCGCAGCCGAAGCCGAGCACGGGGACGTCGAGGCCGGTCCTGCCCAGGGTCGCGGTGCGCACCCTCACACCCTGGCGGGCAGCCGCAGGGAGTGCATCCCGCCGTCGACGGCCAGCGCGGTGCCGGTGGCGCCGCAGCGCGGGTCGGCGAGGGAGGCGATGGCGTGCGCGACCTCCTCGGGGGTGACCAGCCGGCCGGTGGGCTGGCGGGCCTCCAGCCGGGCGCGCTCGGCGGCGGGGTCGTCGGCGGCGGCGAGCAGCCGCTGCACCCACGGGGTGTCCACCGTGCCGGGGTCCACGCAGTTCACGCGGATCCCCTCGGCGAGGTGGTCGGCGGCCATCGCCAGCGTCAGCGCCTGCACGGCCCCCTTGGAGGCCGAGTACAGCGCCCGCTGCGGCAGCCCCGCCCACGCGGCGATGGAGGACGTGTTGACGATCGAGGCCCGGCCGGAGCGGCGCAGGTGCGGCAGCGCGGCCCGGGTGGTGCGCACCACCCCGACGACGTTGACGTCCAGGACGCGGTGCCACTGCTCGTCGTCGCCGTCCTCCACGGTGCCGCGGGCGCCGATCCCGGCGTTGTTGACGAGCACGTCCAGCCCCCCGAGGGCCTCGGCGGCGGCGGCCACGGCGGTGCGCACGGAGGCGTCGTCGGCGACGTCCGCGGTGAACGCGGCGGTGCCCGCGGGGGCCGCGGTCGGGTCGAGGTCGAGGACCGCGACGGTCGCGCCGTCGTCGAGGAACCGCCGCGCGGTGGCGGCGCCGATGCCGGAGGCGCCCCCGGTGACGAGGGCACGGCAGCCGGTGAACGACCCGCTCACGCGCGCACCGCGCCGTTCGCGGCGGCCACCGGCGCACCGCCGGGCACCGGTGCGCACGAGGGTCCCGCCCCGCCGTCGCGCCACTCGGGGCCGTCGGGGAACGCGAACCGGTGCAGGGTGGCGGGCAGGACCTCTGCGGAGAAACCCGCCTCCCGCGGCGCCTCGTAGTGCCCGGCGCGCACCCGCACCGGGTGCACGAAGT
Source organism: Kineococcus sp. G2 (assembly GCF_037154035.1). Taxonomy (NCBI): domain Bacteria; kingdom Bacillati; phylum Actinomycetota; class Actinomycetes; order Kineosporiales; family Kineosporiaceae; genus Kineococcus; species Kineococcus sp. G2. Next base: position 70,393 of record NZ_JBBBEM010000113.1, read on the forward strand.
GCTCGTGCAGGTGGTCGACGTGCTCGACGACGCGGTCCTCGGTCGTGCCGGAGACCGCCACGAGGTCGAACATCGACAGGTGCTGCACCAGCTCGCACAGGCCCACCCCGCCGGCGTGCGGGCACACCGGGACGCCGAACCTCGCGGCGAGCAGCAGGATCGCGACGTTCTCGTTGACGCCGGCCACGCGGGCGGCGTCGATCTGCACGACGTCCAGGGAACCGGCCTGCAGCATCTGCTTGAAGACGACGCGGTTCTGGACGTGCTCACCGGTGGCGATCTTCACCGGTGCCACGGCGCGGCGGATCGCGGCGTGCCCCAGGACGTCGTCGGGGCTGGTGGGTTCCTCCACCCACCACGGGTCGAACGGGGCCAGGGCGTCGATCCACCGCACGGCCTCGCCGACGTCCCAGCGCTGGTTGGCGTCCACCGCGATGCGCACGTCCGGGCCGACGGCCTCGCGGGCCAGCCGCAACCGGCGCACGTCGTCGGCGAGGTCCGCGCCCACCTTCAGCTTGATCTGGGTGAAGCCCTCGGCGACGGCCCGGCGGGACAGCTCCACCAGCTTGTCGTCGGAGTAGCCCAGCCAGCCCGGGGTGGTCGTGTAGGCGGGGTACCCGGTGCGCAGCAGCTCCTCGCGGCGGGCGGCGCGGCCCGGTTCGGCGGCGGTGAGGATGTCCAGCGCCTGCTGCGGGGTGAGGGCGTCGGTCAGGTAGCGGAAGTCGACCAGCGCGACCAGCTCCGCCGGGCTCATCCGCGACAGCAGCTCCCACAGCGGCAGGCCGGCGCGCTTGGCCTTCAGGTCCCACAGGGCGTTGACGACAGCGGAGACCGCCATGTGCATGACGCCCTTCTCCGGGCCCAGCCACCGCAGCTGCGAGTCGTCGATGAACGTGCGCCACGCGGCACCCATGTCGCCGAGGACCTCCTCGACGTCCCGGCCCAGCAGGTGACCGGCGAGCGCGTCGATCGCGGCGACCTGCACGTCGTTGCCTCGGCCGATGGTGAACGCGAAACCGTGCCCGCTCAGCCCGTCGGCGTCGTCGGTGCCGATCACCAGGTACGCCGCCGAGTAGTCCGGGTCCGGGTTCATCGCGTCCGAGCCGTCGAGGTCGCGGGAGGTGGGGAAGCGCACGTCGTGCGTCTCGAACCGCGTGAACGTGCTCATCGGGCGTCTCCCACGGTGTGGCGCATCAGGCCCAGGCCGTCGATCTCCAGCTCGACGACCTGACCGGCGCGCAGGTACGGCTTGGGGTCCGGCCGGCCGAGCGCGACACCGGCCGGGGTGCCGGTGTTCACGACGTCGCCGGGTTCGAGGACCGTGAACCTGCTGATGTAGGCGACCAGCTCACCGACGCCGAACACCATGTCGGCGGTCGTGCCGTCCTGGCGCACCTCGCCGTCCACCCGCAACCGCAGCCCGAGGGCCTGCGGGTCGGGCACCTCGTCGGCGGTGACGAACCAGGGACCCATCGGGTTGAACGTCTCGCAGTTCTTGCCCTTGTCCCACTGCCCGCCGCGCTCGAGCTGGAACTCCCGCTCGGACACGTCGTGGGAGACCACGTACCCGGCGACGTGCGCCAGGCCCTCCTCGGCGGTCTCCAGGTACCGGGCGCGGCGGCCGATCACCACCCCCAGCTCGACCTCGTAGTCGGTCTTCACGCTGCCCCGCGGGATCAGCACCTCGTCGTTCGGTCCGATCACGGTGGCCGGGGACTTCAGGAACAGGATCGGCTCGGCGGGCAGCGGGGACCCGGTCTCGGCGGCGTGGTCGCGGTAGTTCAGCCCCACGCACACGATCGTCACCGGCCGCGGCACGGGCGCCCCGACGCGCTGCCCCGTCAGGTCCACGACGGGCAGGTCACCTCCCGCGACGGCGGCGGCGGCCGCGCGCAGGTCGTCCGCCGACCAGGGCCGGTGGGGGTCCAGGACACCGGTGAGGTCGGCGCCGGTCCCGTCGTCCAGCAGGGCGAGCGGGCGCTCGCGGCCCGCCTCCCCCACGCGCATCAGCTTCACGTCGGTTCCTCGCTCATCGGGTCGGGTTCGGGCATCGGGTCGGGGACGGGCACGTTGGTGCGCTGCCCCGCGGTCAGGTGGAACTCCCCCAGCGGCACGTCGCGGCCGGGGGGCCCGGCGACCAGGCGCACCCGGCTGGCGCGCAGCGCCGTCAGGGTCGCGCGTTCGAGGCGGCCGCCGCGCCAGGTCAGCTCCACCTCGGCACCGGCGCGGGTGCGCAGGCCGCGCACCGCGCCGTCGGGCCAGTCCGGCGGCAGCGCGGGCAGCAACCGCACCTCCTCGTCGCCGGACTGCACGAGCGCCTCGGCGACGGCGGCGGCCAGGCCGCTGTTGCCGTCGAGCTGGAACGGGGGGTGGGCGGAGAACAGGTTCGGGTACAGGCCACCGGCCTGGCCGGCGGCGCCCTCCGGCACGGGCCGCAGGCACCGCCGCAGGGTGCGGGCGACGCGGTCGCCGCGTCCCAGCCGCGCCCACAGGCACGCCCGCCACGCCAGCGCCCACCCCGTGGACTCCTCCCCGCGCAGGTCCAGCGTGCGGGCGGCGGCCGCGGCGAGCGGGCCTGCGGGGTGCACCAGGTCCAGCGGGAACAGGCCCACCAGGTGCGAGGTGTGCCGGTGCTCCGGCTCGGCCTCGGGCAGTTCCTCGCGCCACTCCAGCAGTTCCCCGCGCGCGCCGGTGCGCGGGGCGGGCAGCTCGGCGAGCGCGTCCCGCGCCCGCTCCAGCAGGTCGTCACCGGGGCCCGTGCCGGCGGTGGCGGTGACGTCGAGCAGCGCCCGCAGCGCGGCGGCGGTCAGCGCCAGGTCGCACGCGCTGCTGACGGCGGCGGCGCGCGGTGCCCCGTCGCGGTCGAGGAAGCGGTTCTCCGGGGAGGTGGACGGCGCGGTGCCCAGGGTGCCGTCGGGCAGCCGCACCAGCCGGTCCAGCACGAACTGCGCCGCTCCGGCGAGCACGGGCAGCGCGGCGCGGGCCGCGGCGGCCGGGTCGGCGGAGAACCGGACGTGCTCGTGCAGGTGGGTGGCCAGCCACGCGCCGCCGTACGGCCACGCCGACCACTCCGGCCGCGGCCAGCCGCCGCCGGCGGTGGCGGTGGTGGCCCACACGTCGCTGTTGTGGTGCGTGACCCAGCCCGCCGCTTCGTAGGAGCGCCGCGCCGTGTCCCGCCCGGCGGTGGCGAGGCGGTGCACGAACGCCAGGAGCGGTTCGTGCAGCTCCGGCAGGCCCCACACCTCCACCGGCCAGTACGCCATCTGCAGGTTGATGTTCGTCGTGTAGTTGCTGCTCCACGGCGGCTGCAGCTCGGCGTTCCAGATGCCCTGCAGCGTCAGCGGGTGGGTGCCGGGGCGGGAACCGGCCACCAGCAGGTACCGGGCGTGCGCGACGGCCAGCTCCACCAGGGCGCGACGGCACCCGCCGGCGCGCTCGCCCTCGTCCGCGGCCAGCCGCAGCAGCTCGTCGGTGCCGACACCCTGCGGCGCGGTGCCGCCGAGGTCGAGGTGGGCGCGTCCCCACCAGCCGGCGAGGTCGGCGCGGTGGGCGCGCAGCACCTCCTCCGTCCCGGCGGTGTCGGCGGCGGCGACGCGCTGCCGGGCGGCGGCCAGCGCTCCCGCCTCGTCGTCGGCGAGGGCGCCGGGGGTGGCGGTGACCTCGGTGGCGAGCAGCACGTCGAGGCTGCGGGCACCGGTCACCCGCAGCCGCGGACCACCCGGCTCGCCCGGTCCGGCGGGGGCCACGTCGCCGTCGGTGCGCACCCGCAGCACGGCGACGGCGCAGCGGGCCGCCTCCCCGGGCGCCGCCCAGGTGACGGGGTCGCCCACGGCGTCCGGGCCCCACGGGCGCACGTCCACCGGCAGTTCGAGGACGGCTTCCAGCTCGGCGCACCCGCTGCCGGTGCCGGAGGCGGCGGCGCGGCGCAGCCGCAACGGGGAGGTGAGGGTGATCGTCACGTCCACCGCCGTGCCGGTGGCGCGCAGGCGGTGCAGCAGCACCCCCGCGGGGGCGCTGACCACGGTGTCCTGGTGCACGGCACCGCCGCCGGGGTGCTCGCGGCGCACCCACGCGGTGCCGGTGGGCAGGTCCAGGCCACGCCCGAACCGGGACACCGGCGCCGGGTCGCACGTCACGCGCAGGTCCCCCAGCGGCAGGTACGCCTGGGTGTGCGGGACGACAACGGTGCCCAGCAGCTCGTCGGCGGTGCGGTGGTCCCCGGCGAGGGCGGCCTCGCGGGCGCGGCGCACCGCGTCGGCGTGGCCGTCGGGCACCTCGTGGACGGGGCCGCCGACGGGGCCGGACCAGGCGCGGTCGTCGTTCAGGGACAGCCGCTCGCCGTCGGCGGCGCCCCAGCACACCGCACCCAGGCGCCCGTTCCCCACGGGCAGCGCCTCGACCCAGGTGCCGGCAGGCGCGCGGTAGCGCAGGACGGGGTCGACGGCCACGTCAGAACCGCACGCCGCCGGCCGTCAGTCCGCAGTCGCCCGCGACCGGGGTGCCGTCGCAGGTGCCGCCGCCCTGGGAGACGTCCGTGCGGCACGTCATCGCCGTGGCCCCCTGCCCGCGCGGGACGCGGCAGGGCCGGTCCGGGTCGTCCACACCATCGTGTCTCCTCCGCCCGCACCACCCGTCCGGGGTGCGGCCTCGACGTCGCGCGGCGGGGTCCCCCGCCGCCGGTGACCGGTAGGAGGAGGATGCCCGCGGGCGCCGACAGGCGTCAAGATGTCATCTGATGATTCCAGCACCAGCGGGGACGCAGTCCCCGTGGCCACCCCGGGAGGAGACCCCGTCGTGCCCCTGTCCGAGATGACCCAGGCCGAGCTCGAAGCCTACGTGCCGCAGTACACCCCCCCTGCCGACCTGCGAGGTTTCTGGGACAGGACCCTGGAGGGAGCGCGTGCCCTGCCCCTCGACCTGGAGGTCACCGAGGTACCCACCCATCTGATGACTCTGACCCACTGGGACGTCTCCTTCACCGGGTACGGCGGCGACCGGGTGCGCGCCTGGCTGGTGCGCCCGCGCGGCGAGGACGGCCCCCTGCCGGTCGTGGTGGAGTTCGTCGGCTACGGCGGCGGGCGCGGCCTGCCCGAGGAGCGGCTCACCTGGGCCAGCGCCGGGTACGCGCACCTGGTCGTCGACACCCGCGGGCAGGGTTCGGTGTGGGGCGGCGGCGGGCACACGCCCGACCCGCACGGCTCCGGGCCGGCGACCCCCGGGTTCACCACCCGCGGCATCCTCGATCCCGAGGAGTACTACTACCGCCGCGTCTACACCGACGCCGCGCGCGCCGTGGAGGCCGCCCGCGCCCTGCCCGGCGCGCGGGCGGACACCGTGGTCGTCGCCGGCGCCAGCCAGGGCGGCGCCCTCGCCCTCGCGGCCGGGTCCCTGGTGCCCGACGTGCGCGCGGTGCTGGCCGACGTGCCGTTCATGAGCCACCTGCGCCGCGCCGTCGAGGTGTGCGGGCTCGACCCCTACCTGGAGATCACCCGCTGGTTGTCGGTGCACCGCGACCGGGCGGAGGAGGCGCTGGCGACCCTGGACCACTTCGACGTCGCCCACCTGGTGCCGTGGGCGAAGGCCCCCGCCCTGTTCTCCGTGGCGCTGATGGACCGGGTGTGCCCGCCGTCCACGGTGTACGCCGCGCACCGCGCCTACGGCGGGCCCGCCGAGCTGGACGTGTACCGGTTCAACGACCACGAGGGCGGCCAGGTGCACCACTGGCGCCGGCAGCTGGCGTGGCTGGGCGACCTGCTGGGGCGCTGACCAACCGTCATAGCGCAGCGCAACCGGCCGACTGCGTGAGGTGCGCCCGCGCGAGGGGAAGGGACCTGAGACCCTCCCGGCGCGCGGGCGCACCCCGTAGCGTTCACGCCGTGAGTGGAGACCACGCTCTGGCCACCGTCCCGCCCCCCGCCGGGCTCGCCCCGCCCCCCGGGGGCGACCTCGTCGCCGCCGCCGAACGGCTCGCCCGGGAGCTGCTGAGGGACCTGCACCCCCGCTGGGAGCACACCCGAGCGGTGGCCGCCCGCGCCGCCGCCGGTGCCGCCGCCGTCGCCCCGCAGGACCGCCCCGTCCTCGTGGCGGCCGCCTGGCTGCACGACGTCGGTTACGCCCCGGACCTGCGCGCCAGCGGCTTCCACCCCCTCGACGGCGCCGACCACCTGCGCGAGGCCGGGTGGCCGCGGTTGCTCGCCTGCCTCGTCGCCCACCACTCCGGTGCGCGCTTCGCCGCCCAGGTGCGCGGGCTCACCGACGCCCTGTCCGCGCACGACGACCCGCGCGCCCTGGCGGGGGCGATCGCCGACGCGCTGACGTGGGCGGACCAGACCGTCTCGGCGGGCGGCGAGGTCGTCGACGTCGAGGAGCGCCTGGCGGACGTGCTGCGCCGGCACGGCCCGGACAGCCCGAACGCCCGGTGCCACCACCTGCGCGGGCCGTACGTGCGCGGGGCGGTGCGCCGCACGGAGGACCGGCTGCGACGCGCGGGTGCGGTGCCCGCACCGGCGCCCGCGCCGCCCGGGGAGGGCCCACCCCGCTGACCGGGCGGCGCCGGGCCCGCCCCGTTCAGCGCACCCGCGCCCGCACCGCCGCCGCGGCGCACACCAGCACCGCGGCGGCCGCCACCACCGTGGACGCGCCCACCCGCTCGCCGAAGAACAGCGCGCACCAGGCGATCGTCAGCACCGACTGCACGAGCTGCACCTGGCTGACGCTCGTCATCGGGCCGATCGCCAGCCCCCGGTACCAGGCGAAGAACCCCAGGAACATGCTGAACACCGCGAGGTAGCCGAACGACAGCCAGCCCGCGGCGCTCGCCTCCGGGCGCTGCCCGGCGGCGGAGACGACAGCCAGCGTCGTCGTCAGCGGCAGGGCCAGCACCAGCGCCCAGCAGATCGTCTGCCACGCCCCCAGCTCCCGCGACAGCAGACCGCCCTCCGCGTAACCGAGCGCCGCGAGCACGACGGCCGCCAGCAGGAGCGCGTCCCCCGCGCCCACCCCGCCCAGGCCCTCGCCGCTGAGCGCGACGAACGCCACGACCGCCACCAGCCCGGCGGCGCTCGCGGCCCAGAAACCGGCGCCGGGGCGCTCGCGGGTGCGCAGGACGACGGCGACGGCGGTGGCGGCGGGCAGGACACCGACGACGACGGCGCCGTGCGCGGCGGGCACCTCGCGCAGTGCGGCGCTCGTCAGCAGGGGGAAGCCGGCGACGACACCGGCGACGACGAGCAGCAGCCGCGGCACCAGCCGCAGCGGCGGGCGGGGTGCGCGGGTGGCGGCGAGGACGGCGACGGCCAGCACGCCGGCGACGGCGGCGCGCCCCGCGCCCACGAACGCCGGGTCGAGGGTGCGCACGGCGATGCGGGTGAACGGCAGCGTGAAGGAGAACACCACGACGCCGAGCAGGCCCAGCAGCGGCCCGGCCGCGGCGGCGAGGGGCCCGGCACCCGGGCGGCCCGATGGTAGCACCGCAGGTTCTGGGCGAGTAGTGCTACTGAGTTCCGTCATGCATCAGCATAGCGGTTCGCGCCGTACCGGCACGGCCCACCGGGCGGCCCCCCTCGCCGGGACGGTTCCCCCCACCGCCCCGAGTTCCGGATTCACGGGCCTGTCGATGGGTGGAGGGCCGGACCGGGTCAGAGCCGAGCGGCAGCAGGACCTCACCCTCATGATCGACTCGTGACGCTGCACCGCTGGCCAGCGGCCGTCCACCCCGACGAACTGGGCGCCATCGCGCACGGGCCGGTGATCCTCGCCCGCGCGGACCGCCCGGGTCGCCACCACGTCGACGGCCGCGCCGTCGGCGTGAGGGGAGTCGACGAGCAGCCGAGAGGCGCGCCGGTGGAACCGCCTGCGCCACCCGGCCGGCCTTGCTCGCGGGCACTCCCGGCTGCTCGGGTGCTCCGGGACGCGGCGTGGAGGTGGAGGTGGAGGTGGAGGTGGAGGTGGAGGTGGAGCTGGAGGTGGAGGTGGAGGTGGAGCTGGAGGTGGAGGTGGAGGTGGAGCTGGAGGTGGAGGTGGAGGTGGAGCTGGAGGTGGAGGTGGAGGTGGAGGTGGAGGTGGAGGTGGAGCACGGTGACGGCAGCGAGCGCGCAGCGCGCACTGGCCTGGTGCGACGCGTGGAACCGAGCACACCCCTGGGACCACAACGCCCACCACCACGGCTGGATCGAACGACACCTGCCCCCGCGCATCGACACGGTCCTGGACGTCGGGTGCGGCACCGGGGAACTGGCCCGCCGGCTCTCCCGACGCGCGAGGCACGTCACCGGGCTCGACGCCGACCCCGGCAGCATCGACACCGCACGGCGCCTCTCCCTCGAACCGAGCCGTGGGCGGGGCGACGTCGACTTCCAGTGCGTGGACCTGATGACCGCCGCCCTGCCCGGCGGGTACGACGCCATCACCGCACTGGCGGTCCTGCACCACGTCCCCTTCGAGCCGGCCCTGGCCCGGCTGCGCGACCTGCTCGCCCCGGCAGGAACACTGGTGGTCCTGGGGGTCTACCGCGAGGAGACGCCCTCGGACCACCTGCTGAGCGCCGCGGCCGTTCCCGCCAACCTCGTCATGGGCACCGTGAAGACGCTGCAGCGGCGATCCCGCCAGCGACCGGTCACCGTGAACCCACCGACCGCCCCCACCACCACGACCCTGCGCGAGATCCGCGACGTCGCAAGCCGGCAGACGCCGGGGGCCGCCCTGCGGCGGCACCTGTTCTGGCGCTACTCACTGCGCTACACCGCTCCGCCGGAGGGGAGCCGATGACCGGGTTCCGCGGCGGCCGGCGCTCGCTCACGTCACTTCCGGCACGGTGCGACGCGCGCACGCTTCTCCGCACCGCTGCTACGTCGTCGTCCAGCGGGGCGTCGTCGCCGGTCAACTGGTGGGCTGCTGAGCGCGGGCGGTGGTGACGATGTCCTGCAGAGCTGCGACGTGGGACTGCAGGGCGGCCTGACCCGTCGCGGTCAGGCGCAGGCGGGTCTTGGTGTAGCGACCTGAGGCGACCTTCCGGATGTCGACGTATCCACGTTCCGCCAGGGCGGTGAGGTTCTTCGACAGGTTCGGCTGGCTCAAGCCGCAGAACTCCTGCACGGCCTTGAAGTCCGCTTCGTCGCAGCCGGAGAGGTAGGCGCAGATGCGCAGGCGCACCGTCGAACTGAAGGTGTCGTCCAGAGCCGGCTCGCCGACGGGTGCCGTCGTCGCTCGAGGCGTGGTCCTGGCCATCAGGTGCGCGGCCTGCCACCGGCGACGAGCACGCCCCGCAGCATCGCGTACCACGCCACGGCCGAGACGACCCCGAGGCCGGTGAAGATCCACGCCAGCTCGCGACCCCCGGTGAACCCGCTGATCACCAAGGAGACCGCGACCAGCAGGAAGGTGGTGTTCTCCGTCCTGGTCCAGCCGCGGTAGCCGTGCAGACCGCGCCGGCGGCGGACGGCCGTGGGCAGCAGGTGGGCGGCGGCGAAGAGCAGCACCGCGGCGGCCACGAACATCAGGTGCTGCCAGCCGGGCTCGCCCCAGGCGACGAAGGCGACCCCGGCGCCGGCACACAGGGCGGAGAGGGTGCACGTGGTGCGCGGCAGGGCGGGGCGGCTGGCGGCGAGGTAGGCGCGGCGGACCTCATCGGCCTGCGCCTGCGCGGTGTCGTGGTCCACGGGTCGAGCTTGACATCCACATTCCATTAGCGCAAGTAGATGCTCTATTGAGCTGCACACGGTCATGCTTGATATGTGGGTGATCGGGGGCCAGTCTCCGGTCTGA
>NZ_JBBBEM010000114.1:0-43099 GCF_037154035.1 Kineococcus sp. G2
CGCGGCACGGGTGAGTGTGCCGCGGGCCCGTCCGCGCGCCCGTGCTCAGGCGAGCGGTTCCACCTGCACCGGCACCCCCTTCACGAGCGAGTCCTGCGCGGCGTCGGCCACCCGCGAGGCCGCCACCGCGTCCTCCGGCCGGCACAGGTCGTCCTCCCCGGTCCCCTCCACCAGGGCGACGAACGCGGCGACCTCGGCGCGGTAGGCGGCGGCGAAGCGCTCGGCGAACGTCGTGTGCGCGGGACCGGCGGGGAAGGACACCCCCGCCTCGGCCGAGCGCACCGCCATCGCGTCGTCCATGCCGACCAGCAGGGTGCCCCGCGATCCCTGCAGCTCCAGGCGCACGTCGTGCCCGGCGCCGTTGTACCGCGAGGCCGTCACGACGGCGAGGGTGCCGTCGTCCAGCGTGCACACCGCCAGGGCGGAGTCGACGTCCCCGACCCGGCCGATCTCCGGGTCGCCGTTGTTGGAGCCGCGCGCCCAGACCTCCACGACCTCCCGGCCGGTGATCCAGCGCAGCACGTCGAAGTCGTGGACGCTGCAGTCGCGGAACAGTCCGCCCGAGGTGGCGATGAACGCCACCGGCGGCGGGGCGGCGTCGCACGTGACGGCCCGCACGGCGTGCAGCCAGCCCAGCTCCCCGGCGTCGAAGGCGCGCTTGGCCTCGCGGTACCCGGCGTCGTGGCGGCGCTGGTGGCCGATCCGGACGACCCCGCCGCGGGCCGCGACGTGCTCCAGCACCGGCAGCGAGCTCGCCACGTCGGGGGCGACGGGCTTCTCGCACAGCACCGGGATCCCCGCGTCGACCCCGGCGCGGATGAGCTCGGGGTGCGCCGCGGTGCCGGAGGCGATGACCAGTCCGTCGATCCCGCTGCGCAGCAGCGACTCCACGCCGTCGGTGGCGCGGACCTCGGCGGTGCCGCCGGTCAGGCTCGCGGCGACCGTCCCGGCGCGGCCGGCGTCCACGTCGGCCAGCGTCAGGCGGGCGACCCCGGCGGTGGTGGCGATGTTGGCGGCGTGCATCGCGCCGATGCGGCCGACGCCGGCCAGGCCGAGGTGCAGGTCGGGCACGGGGAACCTCCAGGGGCGGGGACGAAGTGTTGGACCGGTCCAACGGCGACTACCCTGGAGGTCCGGGCGAACGGGTGTCAAGGCGCCCGCCGGCGCGGTGGACGGATGCGGGGAGGGACCGGTGGCGGGCACGGCCGACGGGGCGTCGCGCCCCACGATCCGCAGCGTCGCCGAGCGCGCGGGCGTGTCCAAGTCGCTGGTCTCCCTGGTGCTCCAGGGCTCGCCCAGGGTCGGCGAGGACAGCCGCCGCGCCGTGCTCGCCGCCGTCGCCGAGCTCGGCTACCGCCCCGACCCCGCCGCCCGCAGCCTGGCCGAGCGGCGCACCCGCACCGTCGGCGTCGTCCTCGACGACCTGCGCAACCCCTGGTTCGTCGACCTCCTCGACGGCCTGCGCCCCGCCCTGCGCGCCGCCGGGCTGCGCCCCGTGCTCGCCGACACCCGGGCCGAACCCGACGCGGCCCGCGACCTCGCCCGCCTGCGGGTGGACGGCCTCGTCGTCGTCGGCACCCGCGACGACCTCGCCGCGGTCGAGGAGGTCGCCGCCGCCGTGCCCACCGTCCTGGCCGGCACCCGCGACGCCGTGCGCACCCCCGTGGACCTCGTCGCCGACGACGGCGAAGCCGGGGTGCGGCTCGCCGTCGAGCACCTCGCCGCGCTCGGGCACCGGCGGATCGCCCACGTCGCCGGCACCGGCGCCGTCGGCCGGCTGCGCCGCCGCGCCTTCGAGGACGCCGCACGCGCCGCGGGCGCGACTGCCGAGGTGGCGCACGCCGACATGACCGAGGACGGCGGCCACCGCGCCGCGCTGCACCTGCTGCGCCGCCCGCACCGGCCCACCGCCGTGCTCGCCGCCAACGACGTCTCCGCCCTCGGCGTGCTCGCCGCCGCCGACGACCTGGGCCTGCGCGTGCCGCACGACGTCTCCGTCGCCGGGTACGACGACACCGCCCTCGCCGCCCTGCGGCGGATCTCGCTCACCAGCGTCGACAACCGCAGCGCCGAGGTGGGCCGCCGCGCCGCGGACCTGCTCCTGGAGCGCCTCGCCGACCCGGCCCGGCCGCCCCGCACCCTGCTGCTGCCGCCGCGCCTGGTGCCCCGGTCCACCACCGCCGCACCCGGGCGCGGCGGGGACCGGGACGCTCAGCCGTAGTGCCGGGAGGTGGAGGTGCGCTGCGCCTCCTCCAGCGCGGCGAACCGCGCCTCCGCGTGCGGCGGCAGCACCCGCCGCTCACGCACCAGCCACGGCACCCCCCGCACCGCGTCCAGCACGCCGAGGGCGCTGGTGCGGTCCCGCGGCACCGTGCGCAGCAGGAACCCCGTGCGCCGCAGCGCCGCCGGCACCGGCCGGCGCAACCACGTGAACCACAGCGTGTTGCGCACACCGTGCCGCCGGCGCAGCAGCGACTCGCGCAGCACCGACGCCTGGTGGTGCACCGTCAGCTCCTCCAGGTAGCACAGCTCCCAGCCCGCCGCCGCCAGGTCCGCCGCCAGCAGCTCCTCCTCGCCGCCCAGCCACAGCCGCTTCGAGAAACCCCCCACCTGCAGGAACGCGTCGCGGCGCACCACCGACGCCCCCGCCAGGAAGCTGCCCAGCGCCGGGCCCGGCAACCCCGGCGCACCGCGCACGGGGGAGTCGCGCAGCTCGGCGACGATGCCGTCCTCCACGGCCCCCGGCTCCACCACGATCCGCGCCGTCAGCACCGCCACGCGCGCGTCCGCGTCCAGCACGTCCGCCGCGCGCGCCAGCGACCCCGGCTCCCACCACGTGTCGTCGTCGCAGAACGCCACGTACGGCGTGCTCGCGCTCGCCACACCCGTGTTGCGGGCCACCGCACCCTGGTTCTCCGGCAGCACCACCACGTCCAGGCGGTCCCCACCGGCCGTGCCGCGCGGGTTGCGCCGGCGCAGCGCGTCCGCCGTGCCGTCCGTGGAACCGTTGTCCAGCACGATCACCCGCGGCCGCTCCGGCAGCCGCAGCAACCGGTCCACCGCCAGCACCGCCTCGTCGCGGCGCTGCCAGGTGATGAGCACCACCGTCACCCGCTCGTCCGGCGGGCCCTGCGGCACCGGGCCGAGGTCCTGCGCCACCGCGCTCACGCCCCGCGCTCCGCGAGGACCCGCAACCGCCGCTCGACCTCCGCCGCGGGCCGCCGCCGCGCCCGCAGCGCCCGCGGCACCCGCGGCGCCGCCGCCAGCACCGAGCGCCGGTGCTCGCCCCCCTCGGCCAGCCAGCGCGCGGTCGTCGCCGCCGCCACCGGCAGCGGCCGGCGCATCCACGCCGTCAGCAGCTCGTTTCGGCCCAGCAGCTCGCGGCGCACGTGCGCGGGGGAGCGGCTCACCGACGGGTGGTGGTGCGCCACCACGTCCTCCACGTAGGCCAGCCCCCACCCGGCGGCCACCAGGTCGTACGTGACGCGCTCCTCCTCACCGGCGAAGAACACCACGTCGTCGAAACCCCCCACCGCCAGGAACGCCTCCCGGCGCACGACCGCCGCGCACGCCAGGAAACCCAGCACGTCCGGGCCCGGCAGGTCCGGGCTGCGCCCCCACGGCGCCGAGGCCATGTCCGCGCAGATCGGGTCCAGCTCCTCCTCGGGACCCACCAGCGTCCGCCCCGCCAGCAGCGCCAGCCGCGGGTGCGCGGCGAACACCTCCGACGCGCGCGCCAGCGCCCCCGGCTCCCACCAGGAGTCGTCGTCGGCGAACGCCACCAGCGGCGTGCGCGCTGCCCGCACCCCCAGGTTGCGGGCGGTGGCCCCCAGGTTCCGGCCCGGCTGCAGCAGCCGCAGCGGCGGCAGGGCGCGCTGCTCGCGCCGGCGCGCCTCCACCCGCACCACGTCCACGCTGCCGTCGCCGGAGCCATTGTCCACGACGACCACCGGGCCCTCGTGACGCGGCAGGGTGCGGCTCAGGTCCTCGGCGCGGTCGCGCGTGGCGACGACGACGGTCACGTCCTCGGGCGGGGCAGCGGCACTCACCCGCCGGACGGTAGTGGCGACACGCAGCGGCGGCGCGGCGGGGTGGGTGGGCGTGTCGGAGCGGGCAGTGGTTGCATCACCCCCGTGACCCAGACCCCGGACCGCGCCCGAGCCGAGGACGAGACGCCCGCGCGCTCCGCCCCCTCGGGAACCCTCGACGTGCGGCGCTTCTCCCGCGCCGTCGTCACCGGCGGTGCCGGTTTCCTCGGCAGCCACCTGTGCGAGGCGCTGCTGGACGCCGGGGTCGAGGTCGTCTGCCTGGACAACTTCCTCACCGGCGGCCCGGTCAACGTCGAGCACCTCACCCAGCGCCCCGGCTTCACCCTGCGCCGCTGCGACATCACCGAGTACGTGCACGTGCCCGGCGACGTGGACCTCGTGCTGCACTTCGCGTCCCCCGCCTCGCCCGTGGACTACCTCAAGCTGCCGCTGGAGACGCTCAAGGTCGGCGCCACCGGCACCTGGCACGCCCTCGGCCTCGCCAAGGACAAGGGCGCCCGGTTCCTGCTGGCCTCCACCTCCGAGACGTACGGCGACCCGCAGGTGCACCCCCAGCCGGAGACGTACTGGGGACACGTGAACCCCGTCGGCCCGCGCGGCGTGTACGACGAGTCCAAGCGGTACGCGGAGGCGCTCACGACCGCCTACCGCACCACCCACGGCGTCGACACGGCGATCGTGCGGATCTTCAACACGTACGGGCCGCGCATGCGCGCCGCCGACGGCCGCGCCATCCCCACGTTCATCCGCCAGGCGCTCGCCGGTGAACCCGTCACCGTCGCCGGCGACGGCATGCAGACCCGTTCCATCTGCTACGTCGACGACCTCGTCACCGGCATCCTCGCCCTGGCCGCCAGCGGCCACCCCGGCCCGATGAACGTGGGCAACCCCGAGGAGCTCACCGTCAAGGAGATCGCCGAGGACGTCGTCCGCGCCGCCGGTTCCACCTCGCGGATCGAGTTCGTCCCGCGCCCCCAGGACGACCCGCAGGTGCGCCGGCCGGACACCACCCTCGCGCAGACCGTGCTCGGCTGGAAGCCGCAGGTCGACTGGGCCGAGGGGCTGCGCCGCACCGTGGAGTGGTTCCGCACCACCGGCGCCTGAGCGGCGACGGGCGTAGGGTCGACGGGGTGAGCGTCGCACCCGCCCGCCCCGTCGCCGTCCTCGGTGGCCGCTTCGCCGCCGAACTGCCCGAGATGGCCGTGCCCTGGCGCGGTGAGCAGGCCCCCGACGCCCGGCTGGTCGTCCTGGACGAGGACCTGGCCGCCGAGCTCGGCCTGGACGCCGGCTGGCTGCGCAGCCCCGACGGGCTGCAGCTGCTCACCGGCACCGCCGTCCCCGCCGGTGCCACCCCCGTGGCGCAGGCGTACGCCGGGCACCAGTTCGGCGGCTTCTCCCCGCGCCTCGGCGACGGGCGCGCCCTCCTGCTCGGCGAGCTCACCGACGCGCACGGCCACGTCCGCGACCTGCACCTGAAGGGCTCCGGGCGCACCCCGTTCGCCCGCGGCGGCGACGGCCTGGCCGCCCTCGGGCCGATGCTGCGCGAGCACCTCGTCAGCCGGGCCGTGCACGCCCTGGGCATCCCCACGACCCGCTCCCTGGCCGTGGTGGCCACCGGGCGCACCGTGCGCCGCGAGGAGCTCCTGCCCGGTGCCGTGCTCGCCAGGGTGGCGAGCAGCCACCTGCGCGTCGGCAGCTTCCAGTACGCCCGCGCCACCGGGGACCCCGACCTGCTGCGGCGCCTGACCGACCACGCGATCAGCCGGCACCACCCCGGTGCGGCCGCGGCCGAGAACCGCGCCCTCGCGCTCTTCGAAGCGGTCGTCGCCGCCCAGGCGTCCCTGGTGGCGCGGTGGATGCTCGTGGGGTTCGTCCACGGCGTCATGAACACCGACAACACGACGATCTCCGGCGAGACCATCGACTACGGCCCCTGCGCGTTCCTCGACGCCTACGACCCGGCCACCGTCTACAGCTCCATCGACCACGGCGGGCGCTACGCCTACGGCAACCAGCCGGCCGCGGCGCAGTGGAACCTCGCCCGCCTCGCCGAAGCGCTGCTGCCCCTGATCCACGACGACGAGGAACGGGCCGTCGAGCTCGCCGTGGCCTCGCTCGGCGGGTTCCGCGACCGCTACCAGGCCGCCTGGTCGGCCGGTGCACGGGCCAAGCTCGGCCTGCCCGCGGACACCGACCCCGCGCTCGCCGCGGCGCTCGCCGAGGAGCTCCTCGACGTCCTGCAGGCCTCGCGCGCCGACCTCACGTCCTCCTTCCGGGCGCTCGCCGACGCCGCTCGCGGCGACACCGGGCCCCTGCACCGCCACGTCCTCGACGTCGACGCGCTCGACGACTGGGTGGGCCGCTGGCGGGCCCTGGAGCCGGACCCGGACGCGATGGACCGCGTCAACCCGCTCTACACCCCCCGCAACCACCTCGTCGAGGAAGCGCTCACCGCGGCGACCGACGGCGACCTCGCCCCGTTCGAGCAGCTGCTGGACGTCGTGCGCGCCCCCTTCGACGAGCGCCCCGGCCTGGAGCGCTACGCCGCCCCGGCACCGCCGGACTTCGGCGCCTACCGCACCTTCTGCGGCACCTGACGCCTCACAGCGCGTGCCCCGCGGCGCGTGCCCCCGCGGGCGTCAGGCCGCCAGGAACGGGGCGGCCGCCGCGAGGACCTCACCGACGGTGATCCGCGCCAGCGTGGGGTCGACGTCGGCGCCGTGCGGGTCGCCGACGTAGTCGGTCGCCGCCGGGTCGCCGTGCCACAGCACCGCGTGCCGGTCCGGGTCGATCGCCGGCCCCCACCAGTGCGGCGGGGTGGGGCCGAACAGCAGCACCGACGGCACGCCCAGGGCGGTGGCCACGTGCGCGGTGCCGGTGTCGCCGGACAGCACCAGGCGCGCCGAGCCGACCAGGTCCGTCAGACCCTCCAGGTCCAGCGCGCCGCAGCGGTCCACGGCACCGGCCGCGGCCAGCGCCGCTCCCAGCCCCGCCTCGTCGGCGGTGCCCGTCACGTGCACCTGGTGGCCCGCGCCGGTCAGCTCCGCGACCACCGCGGCCCACCGGTCCACCGGCCAGCGCCGGGACGCGAACGCCGCACCGGGGTGCACCACCACCGGCCCGGCGGCGGGCACCGCGGCGCGCGGGCGCAGCCGCAGGTCCTCCGGGCCGCACTGCGCGCCCCACGCCGACACCAGGCGGCACCAGCGCGCCACCTCGTGCTCGTCGCGCACCCACACCGGGCCCTCGTACCCGTCCGTGCCGAAACCCAGCAGGTCCGCCGGGCCCGTCGCGGCCAGCGGATCGCGGCTGGCCGGCCCGTTGCCGTGCAGGTCCACCGCCAGGTGGCCGGAACCCTTCGCGTCCAGCGGTCCCAGACCGGCCGTCACCAGCACCTCGTCGACGACCCCGCGACGCAGCAGCAGACCGCCGGTGCCCGCCGGTGCCGCCAGCACCAGCCGCCGGTCCGGGAACGCCCGCCGCAGCCCGCGCAGCGCCGGCACGCCCGCCAGCAGGTCGCCCAGCCCGAGAGCGCGCAGCACCAGCAGGTCGTCACCGGTCAGCTCGCGCGGTGACGGCGCTCCCGGTGCGCTCACGCGCGCCCGGCCCCGGCGGCCAGGATCGACGTCGTCGAGCGACCGTCCAGGTACGGCAGCAGCACCACGCGCCCGCCCCAGCTGCGCACCAGCTCCGCCTCCGGCAGCTCCGCGCCGCCGTAGTCGCCGCCCTTGGCCCACACGTCCGGCCGCAGCTCCGCCAGCGCAGCGCGGGGGTCGTCCTCGGTGAACACGCCCACCGCGTCCACGCTCGCGAGCGCGCGCAGCACCCGCTCGCGGTCCTCCTGACCCACCACGGGACGCCCCGGGCCCTTCAGCCGGCGCACGGAGTCGTCGGAGTTGATGAGCACCACCAGCGCGTCGCCCAGCCCGCGCGCCGCCTCCAGGCAGCCCACGTGCCCGGCGTGCAGGACGTCGAAGCAGCCGCCGGTGGCCACCAGCGTGCCGCCGGCGGCGCGCACCCGCGCCGCCACCTCCGCCGGGCTCGCCCCCGCCGGGCGCTCCTGCACGGGCGCCGCTGCCGGCGCGAAGAACCCGTTCGTGCCGCCCGCGGCCACCCACGCCGAGGCGTCGCGCACCGCCCGCGCCAGCGCCGGGGACAGCGCCCCCGTGCGCGCCACCTCCACGGCCGTGCTCGCCGCGAACCGGTCACCGGCCCCGCACGGGTCGCCCGTGGCGGGGGCGGCCGGCAGGTGCAGCGCCTCGCTGCCCGCCACCGCGCAGTACGCCCCGCGCGAGCCCGCCGTCACGCACACCGCCACCGCGTCCCACAGGGTGCGCAGCTCGGCGGCGAGCTCGTCCGGTCCCAGCGGTGCGGGGTCCGGGCGGTGCGCGGCCAGCGAACCGCGGGCCTCGGCCAGGTTCGGCGTCACCACCGCGCACCCCGGCACCGGCGCACCGCCGCGCGGGTGCGGGTCCCACACCACCGGCACCCGCCGCGCCGCCTCGCCGAGCACCTCGCGCAGCCGCGGCTCGCGGGTGGTGCCGGCGCCGTAGTCGGACACCAGGACCACGTCCGCCGACGCCAGCGCGGCGCGCGCCCGCTCCACGGCGTCCCCGTCCAGCTCGGGGGTGCCCGGGCCGCCGTCGTCCAGGCGCACCAGCACCTGCCCGTCGGCGCGCACCCGCGACTTGCGCCGCGTGCCGCCCGCGTGGGGCAGCGCCACCACGTCCACCCCGCGCAGCAGCCCGCGCAGCCGCGCCCCGGCCTCGTCCTCGGCGAGCGGTGCCACCAGCACCACCTCCACCGAGGGGTCCAGCGCGGCCAGCAGCGCCGTCAGCCCCGCGCCGCCCGGGGACTCGCGCACCTCCGTCACGTCCACCACGGGCGCCGGCGCGTCCGGGGCGATCCGGTGCACCCCGCCGAGGACCTCGCGGTCCAGCAGCACGTCGCCGACGACCACCACCCGCCGCAGGGCGCGGGCGCCCCCTCGCTCGCTCACGCGCTCTCCTCCCGCGCCGCCACGGCCGCCAGGTCCAGCGAACGCGCCGCCCGGGCCACCGGCAGGTGCGCCTCCACCGCCACGCACAGCGTGTGCACCGCCATCAGGTGCCCCTCCTGCACCGCCGAGGTCGACGGCCCGGGCATCACCACGGCGTCGTCGGCCAGGTCCACCAGCGGGTTCGGCGCCGACGTCGTCATCGCCCACACCCGCAGCCCGCCCTCGCGGGCGCGCTCGGCCGCACGCAGCAGGTTCGGGCTGCGCCCGCTCGCCGACAGCAGCAGCAGCACGTCGCCCGGGCGCCCGTGCCCCTCGACCTGCCGGGCGAAGACCTCCTCGACGCCGTAGTCGTTGGCGATGGCCGTCACGGTCGAGGTCTCCGCGTGCAGCGCGATCGCCGACAGCGGCCGCCGCTCGCCGAGGAAGCGCCCCACCAGCTCCGCGGTCAGGTGCTGCGCCTCGGCGGCGCTGCCCCCGTTGCCCGCCACCAGCAACCGGCCGCCGCCGTCGACGACCCGCACCAGCTCACGGCCCCACCGGTCCAGCCGGTCCGCCTGCCGCTGCAGCGCGGCCAGCACCCCGTGCAGCTCGGCGACGTGCTCGCGCACGTACTCGCGGGTCCCCGCGGCACCGGCGCCCTCGAGGAGGAGCTCGTACGCCGACTCCGTGGCAGCCGCCACCCGCGCCCAGTCGTAGCGCTCCACCGCGACCTCCCGGCCCGCCGCGCCCAGCCGGGCCGCCACCGCCGGGTCCTCCACCACCGAGCGCACCGCCGCCGCCAGCTGCACCGGGTCCACCCGCCCGCCGTCGTCCACCGGCACCAGCCGGCCGGTGACGCCGTCGCGGACGGTGTCGAGCATCCCGCCGACCGCGGAGGCCACCACCGGCACCCCCGCCGCCATCGCCTCCAGCACCGCGATGCCGAACGGCTCGTACCAGGGCGTGGCCAGCAGCGCGTCCGCCGAGGACAGCAGGGCCGGCAGGTCCGCGGGGCAGACCCGCCCCACCAGGCGCACCCGGTCCGCGAGGCCCAGCTCCACGGCGACCTTCTGCAGGCGCACCGCCTCGTGGTCGCCGTCCAGGTCGTGCGCCGCCGGGCCGCCGGCGACGACGAGCTCGGCGTCCGGCAGCAGCTCCAGGGCGCGCACCGCGGCCTCCACGCCCTTGCGCGGCACCAGCCGCCCCACGCTCAGCAGCCGCGTCCGGCACCCCGGCCGGCGCGGGCCGAGCACGTCGGCCGGCACCTCGCCCGGGTCCGCGAAGCGCGCGGTGTCCACCCCGCACGGGACGACCTGCACCCGCCGCGGCGACGCCCCCGCCGCGCGCAGCTCCGCGACCTCGTCCCGGCAGGTGGCGATGACCAGGTCCACGTCGCGGGCCAGCCGCCGCTCGGCGTCCAGCCGCTCCGGCGGGCTGGTGTCCGCGCTGCCCTGGTAGCGGCGCTTCACGCTGCCCAGGGCGTGGAAGGTCTGCACCACCGGCACGCCGTGCTCGCGCGCCGCCGACAGCGCCGCCGTGCCCGACATCCAGAAGTGGGCGTGCACCACGTCGGGCCGTCGCTGCGCGAACTCCGCCCGCAGCACGTCGGCGAACGCCGGCATGAACGGCACCAGGTCGTCCTTGGGCACCTGCTCGGCCGGCCCGGCCTCGACGTGCACGACCTCCACGCCCGGCCGCAGCGTCGTGCGCGCCGGCAGGTCCGCCGCGTCGCGGCGCGTGTAGACCACGACCTCGTGCCCGCGGTCGGCCAGCGCCGACGCGAGCGCCGCCACGTGCACGTTCTGCCCGCCGGCGTCCACGCCGCCGAGCACCGCCAGGGGGCTCGCGTGCTCGGACACCATCGCGATCCGCCGCGGCGTGCGCGCGGCGCCGGTCCCTGCGGGGGCCGTCATGCCACCACCTCCTCGAGCAGTCGGTCCCAGTCCGCCAGGAAGCGTTCCACCCCGAACGCCGTCAGCGCGTGGCGGCGCGCCGCCTCACCGCGCTCGCGGGCCTCGTCCGGGTCGGCCAGCCAGCGGCGGGCGGTGGCGACGAGCACCTCCGGGTCGCTGGAGAGCACCCCGGCGGCCGGCGGCACCGCCTCCGGCGCCGCCGTGGCGGGCAGCGCCAGCACCGGCATCCCGATCATCATGGCCTCGATCATCGACAGGCCCAGGCTGGTCCAGCGGTACGGGTGCAGGTACGCGCGGTGCGCGCCCAGCGCCTCGTGCAGGCTCGCCTGCGGCAGGTCCTCGTGCACCGTCAGGCCCGCCCCGGCCGCCGTGCCCGCCACCTGCTCGGCCAGCGCGCGCACGCCCATGCCGTGCAGCGCCACCGGCACCTCCTCGGCCACGCGCAGCAGCACGTCCGTGCCCGCCGTGCGCCAGCGCCGCACCGGCTCGTTCACGCTCGCGGCCAGCGACGCCGCTGCGCCCGTGTACCGGTGGCCGGGGTCGATCACGCCGTGCTCGACCACCGCGGTGCGCGCCTCGCCGCAGTCCCAGTACAGGCGGTTGAAGCTCGTCACGTGCGCGATCGGCACCGCGCGCTGGTCGGCCAGCGGGTGCCGGCTGTCCGCGGCGCCCGCCCGCGGGGCGTCG
This sequence comes from Kineococcus sp. G2, assembly GCF_037154035.1. Classification (NCBI taxonomy): domain Bacteria; kingdom Bacillati; phylum Actinomycetota; class Actinomycetes; order Kineosporiales; family Kineosporiaceae; genus Kineococcus; species Kineococcus sp. G2. The sequence continues at coordinate 11,628 of NZ_JBBBEM010000114.1, forward strand.
TGCTCGACGTACACCGCCGGCACGTCCCGCCCGGGCCGCCGGCCCGTCCAGCGCTCCACCAGTTCCAGCTCCTCGGGGCGCTGGAGGACCACGACGTCGAACTCGGCCGCGCGCAGGTCCGCCACCGGCACCTCGACGGCGCTCGCCGGCCAGTCCCAGGTGCGGGCGCGGCCGCGACCGTCCGGGCCGCGGTCGTCCACCAGCGGCAGCAGGTACTCGTGCGCACCGGAGACGAACGCGGTCATCCACGACCCGTGCACGTGCCAGACCAGGACCCTCACGACGTCCTCCCCGCGGGAGCGTTCTCCCGCACCGCTTCCTCCACGACCGCCCCGGGCACCGGCGGCGCCAGCCCGTCCACGGCCGCCACGACCTCGCGCGCGCTCACTCCGGCCAGGCACGGGTGCCCGGGCACCGGGCACTCGCGCGCCCGCGTGCCGCGGCACGGTGCGCCCTGGTCGCCCAGCAGCACGTGCGGCACCCCGTGCGGCGCCCAGCGCGCCGCGGGCACCACCGGCGCGAACAGCGAGACCACCGGGGTGCCGACGGCCGCCGCCAGGTGCGCCGGCCCGGTGTTGCCCACCACCACGACCTGCGCGCCGGCCAGCACCGCGGCCAGCCCCGGCAGGTCGGTGCGACCGCCCAGGTCCACCGCGCGGCCACCGGCGACCGCGGCGGTGAGCTCCCGCTCGCCGGGCCCACCGGTGACGACGACGTCGCGACCGGCGTGCACGAGGGCCTCCACGAGGTCCGCGGCCTGCTCCGGCAGCGGCGCGCGCGCCGGCACCGACGCCCCCGGGTGCACCACGACGTACGAGGCCGGCAGCCCGTCCGGCGGCGCGGCGGTCGTCAGCACGCGCAGCCGGCCGTCGTCGCCGTCCGGCAGCGCGAACCCCGCCGCGGCGACCAGGTCCAGCGCGGCCACCGCCTCGCCGACGTCGGCGCGCGGCGTGCCCTCGCGCCGGTGCCGCACGTCCAGCAGGGAGCCGGGGTAGTCCTCGCTCGTGGCGCTGATCCGCCGCACCCCGGCCAGCCGCAGCAGCAGCGCCAGCGGCAGCGGGCTCTGGTGGAAGGAGGTGAACACCACGGCCTCGTCGTAGCCGCGCTCGCGCACCCGGGCCACGAGGTCCTCCGCGGCGCGCGGGTCCACGGGCGCGGGGGAGAACCCGCTCCACGGCGGGTCGAACACCAGCACGTCGGCCACGCCGGGCAGCAGCCGCGCGGCACCAGCACCGGCGGGCGAGGCCAGCACGTCCACCGTCCCGGCCGCGGCCAGCGCCCGCACCGCGGGACCGGTCAGCAGCACGTCGCCGTCGTTGTCCAGGCGCGCGGCGAGGATCCTCACGAGGCGCTCCCGGTGCCGCCCGCCGCGGCCAGCGCCACCTCCACCGCCTCGGTGAGCGTGGCGGCCACCACCGGTGCGGCGGCGACCTCCTCGGGCCGCGTGACGAGGGTGGGCACCAGGACCGCGCGCGCCCCCGCGGACAGCGCCGCCTCCACGTCGGCGCCGATGTCCCCGATCAGCAGGCACTCCGCCGGCAGCACGCCCAGCCGCCGGGCGGCGTCGACGACCATGCCGGGTTCCGGCTTGCGGTGCGAGGACGGCTCGTCCGGCCCGTCGGTGCACACCTGCACCGTGTCGAAGGGACCGAGCAGCCGCGCGACGCGGGCGTTGACGGCGTCGACCTGCTCGCGGGTGAGCAGCCCGCGGGCCACGCCGGACTGGTTGGTCACCAGCCCGGTGCGCAGCCCCGCCGCGCGCACCCGCGCCAGCGCCTCCGCGGCGCCGTCGACGGGTTCCACGAGCTCCGGGTCGCCGTTGTAGGGCACGTCGTGCACGAGGGTGCCGTCGCGGTCGAAGAGGACCGCGCGCACCGGCGGCGGCCACGGGGCCGGGGGCCGGCGCCGCCAGCGCAGCTCCGCGCGCACCCGGTGCCACACCGCCGCCGGCGGGATCGCCGCGCTCGTGACGAGCATCCGGCGCACCTCGGCGGCGTCGCGGGGGCCGGGAGCGATGCGCCGCCACGCGAACTCCGCGGTCAGCCCCGCCCACACCAGGGTCGCGCCCGCGGCCACCCGGCGGCGACCGCCCAGCGCTCCGGCCAGCGCGGTCGCCGCGGCCGCGGTGGTCGCCACGTGCCCGGGCAGGCGGCCCACCGCCGAGCGCGCCCGCTCGCGCCAGCCGCGTCCGTGCAGCGCCGTCATCGTCGCGTCGTCGGCGTTGCCGCGCTGCTGGCGCAGGCTCGCCAGGTCGTCCGACGGGCGCACCGGGTGCACCGCGCCGTGCTCGCCGCGCACCAGCTCCCACCCGGCGGCGAGCACCCGCAGGGCCAGGTCGGCGTCCTCGCGGAAGGCGCGCGGGAACCGCTCGTCGAAACCCGCCACCTCCTGGAGCGCGCTGCGCCGGTAGGCCATGTCCGCGGTGATCCACGCCGCGTCCGCCAGGCCGGCGGTACCGCGCTCCCAGTCGGTGGGGCGCCGGTGGGCCGGCAGCGGCACGGTGATCCGCCCCTGCACCCCGGCCACCCGTCCCGGCGCCGCGGCCAGGTCGGCCACCAGCAGCTGCGACCAGTCCTCGGGCAGCTCCACGTCGTCGTCGACGAACGCGACCCACTCCGTCGCCGTGCGGCGCCACCCGGCGTTGCGGGCGGCGGCCGGACCGCGCCCACCGGAGCGCACCAGGCGCACCGGCAGGCCGCGCCCGCGGGCGCGCGCGCAGGCCGCCTCGCACGGGTCGTCCGCGCGGTCGCGGCCGCGGCGGTCGTCGACCACCACGACGAGTTCGGGCCGCGGCCCGCGCTGGCCGGCCAGGGTGCCCAGCAGGACGTCCAGGCTCGGCCGGCCGACCGTGGGGACGACGACGGAGAACGCCGGTGCGGCGGGCGTCACGCGCCGGCGCCGGTGGCGAACGTGCTGCGCCGCACCAGGTGCGGCCCGAGCACCAGCAGGTCCACCGGTGCGGAGCCGAACAGCTCCAGCGCGTCGCGCGGGTCGTCGACCATCGGGCGGCCGGCGGTGTTCAGGCTCGTGTTCACCACGACGGGCAGGCCGGTGCGCTCCTCGAACGCGCGCAGCAGGGCCGCCACCTTCGGGGTGCGCTCGTCGTCGATCGTCTGGATCCGCGCGGTGCCGTCGACGTGCGTGACGGCGGGGATGCGCTCGCGCCACTCGGGCGCGACGTCGTGGACGAAGAGCATGTACGGGCTCGGGAACGGCCCGTCGGAGAAGATCTCCCGCGCCCGCTCCGAGAGCACCATCGGCGCCACCGGGCGGAACTGCTCGCGGCCCTTGACGTCGTTGAGGCGCTCGAGGTTCTCCTTCCTCCCCGGGTGCGCCATGAGGGAGCGGTGCCCCAGCGCGCGCGGGCCGAACTCCGCCCGGCCGTCGAACCAGGCGACGACCCCGTCGGCGGCCAGCACGTCGGCGACCTCACCGGCCAGGTCGTCCGGCGTGGTGAAGGGCAGGCGCGCGGTGCGCAGCCACTGCGCCAGCTCCTCGTCGCTCCAGGAGCGGCCCAGGGCGGCGTCGTGCATCGGGACGATCGTGTCGCCGGCGTCCGCGGCCAGCTGCAGCGCGGCCCCCAGCGCGGTGCCGGAGTCGCCCGCGGCGGGCTGCACGAACACCTCCTCGAACGGCGACTCGCGCCAGATGCGGGAGTTCGCCACGCAGTTCAGGGCCGTGCCGCCGGCCATCGCCAGCACCTTGTCGCCCGTCTGCCCGTGCAGCCAGGTGGCGACGTCCACGAGGGTGCGCTCGAGCACCTCCTGCACGCTGGCGGCCAGGTCGGCGTGGTCGGTGTCGCGGCGCGGGTCCCACTGCTCGCCGTCGAGCAGCCGCGGGGCCCAGCGCGACCAGTCCGGGGCCTGCGCGACGAAACCGCCGTCGCCGGTGGCGTGCACGAACTCGGCCAGCTCGTCGGCGAAGCGCGGCTTGCCGTAGGAGGCCAGCGCCATGACCTTGTACTCGTCCGAGGAGTGCAGGAAGCCCAGGTGCGCGGTCAGGGACTCGTACAGCAGGCCCAGGGAGTGCGGCAGCCGCTGGCTGGCCAGCACCTCCAGGGACCCGCCGCGGTAGCGCCCGGCCAGGGAGGAGATCGCCTCGCCGCGCCCGTCCACGGTGAGCACGCTGCAGCCGCCCTCGCGCGCGGCCTCGGGGGAGGCCAGCGCCGCCGAGGCGGCGTGCGCGACGTGGTGCGGCACGTGCCGCACCTTCGCCGGGTCCAGCCCGGGCAGGGCGGTGGCCAGCGCCTCGGCGGCGCGCTCGGCGTAGCGGGTGCGGATGGCGTCGTCGGGGTCGCCCAGGTCCAGCTCGGAGCTGGGCAGCACCAGCGAGGGGTCGTAGGAGTAGCCGACGAGGTCGAGGTCCTGCGGTCGCAGGCCGGCGGCCGCCAGGGCGTGCCCGATGGCCAGCTCGGGCAGCTCCCACGTGGAGTACGGCACGGGCCGCTTGCCGTGCTTGCGGCGGCTGAAGCGCTCCTCCTCCGCGGCGAAGACCACTTCGCCGTCGACCACGAGGGCCGCGGCGGGGTCGTGGAAGACGGCGTTGACGCCGAGCACGCGCATGGGGTCGACCCTCTCGTCCGATGTGTGCGCCCGTCCCTCGAGCGTCCCGCCGCCGGCTCGGCGATCCCGGGCCGGCAGGGCCGTAGGCTGCCAGAGCGGACCGACAGGTGCCCATCGGGGTGCCGGCGCGGCGCGGCGGAGTCGAAGACAACCACAGGGGGTGTGCGGTGGCCACGGCGGGTCGGCATGAGGTCAGCGACCGCGTCTGGACGCTGCCCAACCTGCTCAGCCTCCTGCGCCTGCTGCTCGTGCCCGTCTTCGCCGTCCTCATCGCCCGCGGCCACGACGGCTGGGCCCTGCTGGTGCTGGCCGTCAGCGGTGCCAGCGACTACCTCGACGGTCACCTCGCCCGGCGGTGGGACCAGGTCACCCGGCTCGGGCAGGTCCTCGACCCCTTCGCCGACCGCCTGTACATCTTCACCACGCTGCTCGGGCTGGCCTGGCGCGAGCTGGTGCCGTGGTGGCTGGTGGCCGTCCTCGTCGCCCGCGACGTGGTCATGGCCTGCACCCTGCCGGTGCTGGCGAGCGTGGGTCACGGCCCGCTGCAGGTGCACTTCCTCGGCAAGGCGGGCACCTTCTGCCTGCTGTACGCCTTCCCCCTGCTGCTGCTGGGGGAGGTCAGCCCCGCGCTGTCGGACGTGGCGGGCCCCCTCGGCTGGGCGTTCGCGCTGTGGGGCACCGGCCTGTACTGGTGGGCGGGCGTGCTCTACCTGCAGCAGGTGGCCGGGCTGGTGCGCGCGGAGCGGGCGGGCGGCGGGTGACCCACCCGCCCGCCCCGCCGGGTGCGTCGGGTGCGTCGGGACCGGTGCGCCCCGACGCCAGCATGAGCCTGCTGACCGAGGTCATGCAGCGGCCCCTGGACCCGGGGTACGCCGCCGCCGCGGAACGCCGCCGGGCCGCGGGGCAGACCCGTCCCGGCCGGCCGCGCGCGCTCACCGCGCTGGCGGCCCTGGCCGTGGGCGCCCTGCTGGCGGTCGCCGGCGTGCGCGCGGCAGCCGGCGCCCCCGAGGCCGACCGCGGGCGCGACGGCCTGCTCGAGCGCGTCCGGGCCGCCACCGAGCGCGCCGACGACCTCGCCGCGCGGGCGGCGCGGTTGCGCGCGTCCAACGCCGAGCTCGCCACCCGCCTCGGCGGGGCGCCCGCCGCGGCCGCCGGCGCCGCGGCCGACGCGCTCGCGGTGGCCGCCGGCGCGGTGCCGGTGACGGGACCGGGCGTGGAGGTCGTCCTGCGCGACGCCGAGCCGGACCCCACCGCCGCCGCGCCCGCCTCCTCGGGGCGCGTCGTGGACCGCGACCTGCAGCTGCTCGTCAACGGGCTCTGGCTGGCCGGCGCGGAGGCCGTGGCCGTCAACGGGCTGCGCCTGTCCTCGCTGTCGTCGATCCGCGCCGCGGGCGAGGCGGTCCTGGTCGACTACCGGCCCCTCACCCCGCCGTACCGGGTCACCGCGATCGGCGACCCGGTGCGGTTGCAGACCCGGCTGGCGTCCTCGGTCGCCGGGCGCTACCTGCAGGTGCTGGAGGACAACTACGGCATCGGCGTGCAGGTGCGGGCCCGCTCCGGCGAGGACTCCCTGACCCTGCCGGCGGCCGCGCGCCTGCAGCTGCGCGTCGCCGAGCCGCCCGGCGGTGCGGGCGCGAGCGGGGCGGCGGGTACGGTGCCGGGGACCGGCGCGACGGCCGGTGCGGACGCGGGAGGGGGAGCGCCGTGATCGCGGCCGCGGGGCTGCTGGTGGGCATCGTCGCCGGGGTGCTGCTGCACCCGGAGGTCCCGGTGTTCCTGCAGCCGTACCTGCCGATCGCCGTGGTCGCCGCCCTGGACGCCGTCTTCGGCGGTGTCCGCGCCGTGCTCGACGGCATCTTCGACGAGCGCGTCTTCGTCGTCTCCTTCCTGTCCAACGCGGTGGTGGCCGCCCTCATCGTCTACCTGGGGGACCAGCTGGGCGTGGGCTCGCAGCTGTCCACGGGGGTCGTGGTCGTGCTGGGGGTGCGCATCTTCTCCAACGCGGCCGCGATCCGCCGCCACCTGTTCAAGGCGTGAGGTCCCCGGCGTGAGCGGCGCCCCCGGCCCCCGCCCGCCCGGTGCGCGGCCCGCGGACTCGCCGTGGCGGCGCCTGCGGCGCGCCGCGCGCCCGCGCGCCACCCGTGCGCAGCTGCTGGCAGGCCTGCTGTGCGCGGCCCTCGGCTTCGGCGTCGTGGTGCAGGTGCGCCAGACCGACCTGGCCGGCCTGGCGGACCTGCGCGAGAGCGACCTGGTGCGCATCCTCGACGACACGGGTGAGCGGGGCGACCGGCTGGCGGAGGAGGTGCGCGAGCTGGAGCGCACCCGGTCGGAGCTGACCGCGGGCAGCGACTCGGCCGAGGCCGCGGCGCGCGCCGCCGAGCAGCGCGCGCTGGAGCTCGGTCTGCTGGCGGGCACCGTCCCGGCGGCCGGCCCGGGCATCACGGCGACGATCGCCGACCCCGCCGGGGAGGTGGGCGCGGCCGCGTTCGTCAGCCTCGTGCAGGAGCTGCGCGACGCCGGCGCCGAGGCGATCCAGGTCGGCGACGTGCGCGTGGTGGCCAGCACCGCCTTCGAGGAGGCGCCCGCCGGCGCCGGGACGACGGGCGTGGTCGTCGACGGCGAGCTGCTGACCCCGCCGTACGAGGTGCGCGTCGTCGGCGACCCGCAGACCCTCGCCACCGCCCTGGACATCCCCGGCGGGGTGCGGGAGTCGTTGCGGCAGCTGGGTGCCGAGCTGTCGGTCGAGACCTCCCAGGAGGTCCGGGTGAGCGCCTTGCACGCCGTCTCGCCCCCTCAGTACGCTCGCCCGGCGTCGCCGGGGGCCACCGCCGGCAGCGAGTGACCGGCAGCTTTCGACCGGCCCGCGGCGAGCGCGCCGCGGGCCCCACGACGAGGAGCGAGACGCCCCATGGCCTCCAGCGTGCCCGAGGACCTGCGCTACACCGCCGAGCACGAGTGGGTGCGCGCCGAGGAGGACGGCACGGTGCGCGTGGGCATCACCGACCACGCCCAGGGCGCCCTGGGCGACGTGGTGTACGTCTCCCTGCCCGCCGAGGGCGAGACCGTCACGGCGGGGACGGCCTGCGGCGAGGTGGAGTCCACCAAGAGCGTCAGCGAGATCACGGCCCCCGTCAGCGGGGTCGTCGCCGCGCAGAACCCGGGCCTGGAGACGCGCCCGGACCTGGTGAACTCCGACCCGTACGGCGAGGGCTGGATGTTCACCGTCACCGTCTCCGACCCCGCCCAGCTGGACGGGCTGCTGGACGCGGAGGCGTACCGCTCCCACGCCGGCTGAGGTCGTGCGCGAGGGGGCCGCTCGCCCGTCCGGGTGAGCGGTGTGCACGGGGAGTGTGGAGCCGGTTCCACGCCCCGGCTAGGCTGGCGATCAGCGTCAGGAGCGGGCCGGACCCGCCGCGGAGGACCGCGGCGGTGTGCCGTCCGCGGTGTTGCGAGAGGTGGTGCGATGTCTCCGTCGGGCACGTCCCCGGAGGAGGGGGCGACCCCTGGGCCGGGAGCGGACGAGCGTCCCGCCGACTCGACGATGTCCTTCGCGGGTCTGGCCGCCCCGGAGGTCCACGAGGCCGTGGAGGGCGGTCTCGGCGGTGACGACCTGGCGGCCGTGGAGGCCCTGCCGCACGGTTCCGCGCTGCTGGTGGTGCGTCGCGGGCCGAACGCGGGCGCGCGCTTCCTGCTGGACGCGGAGTCCACCTCGGCCGGCCGGCACCAGGACAGCGACATCTTCCTCGACGACGTCACCGTCTCCCGCCGGCACGCGGAGTTCCTGCGCGCACCGGACCCGGCGGCGGGTCCGGGGTTCCGGGTGCGCGACGTCGGCAGCCTGAACGGCACGTACGTCAACCGCGAGCGCATCGACGACGTCCTGCTGCGCGCGGGGGACGAGGTGCAGATCGGCAAGTACCGGATGGTCTACCACCCGAGCCCGCAGTCGTCGCCGGCCGCGGCGGGTGGGGGCGGGCGGACCGCGTGAGCGCAGCGGCCTCGCGGGCGGCCTTCGACCCGGACGCGCCGCGCATGACCATCGGTGAGGTGATGGCCCTGCTGGCGCCGGACTACCCCGACGTGACCATCTCCAAGATCCGCTTCCTGGAGGAGCAGGGCCTGGTGGAGCCGCGGCGCACCGCCGCCGGCTACCGCAAGTTCTCCTCCTCGGACGTGGACCGCCTGCGGTACGTGCTGACCGCCCAGCGCGACCACTACCTGCCGCTGCGCGTCATCCGCGAGAACCTGCAGGCGATGGACCGCGGCCTGCAGGCGCCCGAGCACCCCGGGGCCGCCCCGCGCGTGCCCGACGCGCCGGGTTCGCCCGCCGCCCAGCGCTTCGACGGCAGCGCGGCGCAGCTGCGGCTGACGCGCACCGAGCTGGTGCGCGAGAGCGGGGTCGACGCCGAGCTGCTGGACGCCCTCGAGGGGTTCGGCGTGCTCGCCCCGGTGCCGGGCGGCCCCTGGTACGACGGCGAGGCGCTGGAGGTGCTGCGCGCGGCCGCCGCGCTGGCCGCGCACGGCATCGAGGCGCGCCACCTGCGCGTGTTCCGCACGGCCGCCGACCGCGAGGTGGCGCTGGCCGAGCAGGTCGCCGCCCCGCTGCGGCGCCAGCGCGCGGGGGACTCCGCCGTGCGCGCCGAGGAGGTCGCGCGCGAGATCGCCGCCGCGTGCCTGCGCCTGCACACCGCGCTGGTGGCCGGCGCCCTGGCGCGCGCCACGAGCTGATCCGCTGCCGCTTCGGCGCGCGGTGCGGGGTGCCACCCGCCGCGGTGGCCGTCGGGGGAGTACGGTGAGGACGTGCGAGCGCTCGATGTCATCGGCGTCCGGGTCGAGATGCCCTCCAACAACCCCATCGTGCTGCTGCGCGAGCGGGACGGGGACCGCTACCTCCCGATCTGGATCGGGGCGCCCGAGGCGAGCGCCATCGCCTTCGCGCAGCAGGGCGTGGTGCCGCCCCGGCCCCTGACCCACGACCTCCTCAAGGACGTCGTCGAAGCCCTGGGCCGGCGGCTGGAGGAGGTGCGCATCGTGGAGGTGCGCGACAACGTCTACTTCGCGGAGCTGGCGTTCGACGGCGGCGCGACGGTCAGCTCGCGCACGTCGGACGCGATCGCGCTGGCGCTGCGGGTGGGCTGCCCGATCGTGGGGGCCGAGGAGGTCCTGGACTCCGGTGGCGTGCCGGTGCCCGACGAGGACGAGGACGAGGTCGAGAAGTTCCGCGAGTTCCTCGACCACATCACCCCGGAGGACTTCGAGTCCGGTTCCGGACCGGAGCGGTGAGCGGCGCGCCGCGCGCCTCGTTGACGCTCCGCGGGTGCGACTCTACGGTCAGTTGACAGGACGCTCCCGGTCGGCACGGCATCGACGATCGGGCCGGGGCGATGATGAGGAGGCCGGCGTGAGCAGAGGCGAGGCGGACGCGGGGTCGTCGCACGGCAGGAAGCCGGTGCCCGCGCAGGGTCTCCTGTTCACCGAGGACCTGCCGGACCTGGACGAGGAGGTCGGGTACCGCGGCCTGACGGCGTGCAAGGCGGCGGGGATCACGTACCGGCAGCTGGACTACTGGGCCCGTACAGGGCTGGTGGAGCCGAGCGTGCGCAGCGCCACGGGGTCCGGGTCGCAGCGGCTGTACGGGTTCCGCGACATCCTCGTGCTGAAGGTGGTCAAGCGGTTGCTGGACACCGGCGTCTCGCTGCACCAGATCCGCACGGCGGTGACGCACCTGCGCGAGCGGGGCGTGGACGACCTGGCGCAGATCACCCTGATGAGCGACGGCGCCAGCGTGTACGAGTGCACCTCCGCCGACGAGGTGATCGATCTCGTGCAGGGCGGGCAGGGCGTGTTCGGCATCGCCGTGGGCCGGGTGTGGCGCGAGGTCGAGGGGGAGCTGGCGTCCCTGCCCAGCGAGCGCCTCGCCGAGCGCACCGAGGTGGCCGTGCCGGCGGTGGTGCTGGCCGACGAGCTGAGCGCCCGGCGCCGTGCCCGCGAGGCCGGCTGAGGGACCCGCGGCAGCGCACGCGAACGCGCCCCGGCCGACTGCGGCCGGGGCGCGTTCGCGTGCGCGCTCTCAGTCGAGCAGGTGCGCGTGGGGCAGGGCTTGGCGGGCGAAGGGATCCACGACCCAGTCGTGGCTGTCGGGCAGCCACAGCACCGCCGCCAGCAGCGCGTCCGCCCACGTCGACAGCAGGACCTCCAGGGGTGCCCGCCACCCGTGCTGGTAGGCGTCCCCGGCCTCGTCCAGGACGAGCTGCTCCACGACGGCGCTGGAGGAGCCCAGCCGCACGGCCAGCAGCTCCTCGTCGCGCGCGAACAGCGGCAGCAGGCCGGGCGGCGCGCCGGGCCCGGGACCCTGCCCGGTGGCGCGGCGCACCGCCTCCTCCAGCCCCAGCGGCACCCAGCCGCCGGGTCCGACGGTGGGGCGGCTGGCGCGGTAGCGGGTGCGCACGGGCTCGACGCCGCCGACCGAGCGCCACCAGGTGCGGGCGGCGCGCGGCACGAGCAGGCCCATCTGGTGCTCGACCGCGTCGAGCGCGGCCTCGTCGACACCGGGCAGCAGGCGACTGGCGATGTCCGCCCCGGCGCGCGTCCAGCGGGCGCGCAGCACGTCCACGAGCTGCAGGACGCGCGTGACCTCGGTGTCCTCCTCGCCGCTGCGCAGCAGCGCCGCGGAGCCGGAGCGCTGCGGCGCGGGCAGCGCGGGCCCGTGCGCGGTGGCAGCGGGACCGGGCGCGGGGCTGGTCCGGGCGGCGCGCACGAGGCGGGGTCGGTCGGTGGGGGCGTTGGGCGTCACGGAACCTCCTCGGACCCGCGGGGTGGTGCTGGCCGGTGCGCGCGGAGGGCCGTCCCGCACCGTCAGGGCACGGTAGGCGGTGGCGTCCCTCCACGCACTTCGACGCCTGAGGCGCTCCTCAGGTTCCGCACAGCATCCCTCCGATCACCCGCCGCGACGAGACCGTGCGGGTCGCGGGGTCAGCAGGGCGTCCAGGACGGTGTCGAACTGCGCGGCGACCCGGCGCGCGGCCACGGCCCGCAGGGAGTGCAGGGGTTTGCCCGCGCCCTGGGACTGGGGGATGGCCACCCGGTCCGGCAGGGGCTCCAGGACCAGCTCGCCGAACAGCGAGCGCAGCTCCTCCAGCCGGAAGCGCTGCTCGCCCGAGCGCGGCGCGTAGCGGTTGACCAGCACCCCGGCCACCCGCGGGCCGGAGCGCAGCGCCTCGACCTCGTCCAGCGTGCGGCCCACGGCGGCCACCGAGAACCGGCTGGCGTCGGAGACCACGAGCACGGCGTCGCTGGCGCGCCAGGCCGACCGGGTCAGCCCGCCCAGCGACGGGGGGCAGTCCAGCAGCGCCAGCTCGTGGTCGTCGAGCTTGCGCAGCGCCCGGCGCAGCCCGTCGAGGTCGGCCTGCTCGTGGTCGGGCGCGTCCAGCCGCGCGGAGGCGGCCGAGCCGCTGACCACGTCGAGCAGGCCGGGGTGGTCGTCCACCCACCCGCTGGGCGCCACCGCCGACTCCGCCACGCGCCGCTTGGGGGTGCGCAGCACCGCCGCCACGTCGTGCGAGCGCTGGGCCGTCACGTCCAGCCCGGAGGTCGCGTCGGCCTGCGGGTCGAGGTCGACGACGAGGGTGCTGACGGAGCGGTGCAGGGCGGCCGACGCCAGTCCCAGGACCACCGACGTCTTGCCCACACCGCCCTTCGCGCTGCAGACGGCCACGGTGATCACCGCGGGAGGATACCGTTGCGGGCCGGGGGTTCGGGGACCGGCGACACCTCCGCGGCACGGCCCCGATGGCCTACAGTGGGGGTGAAGACTGGCTGCGCATCCCGCGCGGGAGAGACCCCGGCCCACTGGGGCGCCGAAGGGGCAACATCCCCGGAACCTCTCAGGCGGAAGGACCGCGGGGGACAGGCCGCTCTGGAGGTGGCGCCGCGCGCACCGACAGACGGGGGCGTCCCGATCGCCGCGAACCCCCGGAGCTCCCGTGACCGCCACCGCACCCGCCACCGCACCCGCTGGAACCACCGCTGCGCCGACCGCCCTCGACGCGCCGGGCCCGCTGCCGTTCAGCGCCCGCCACACCGGCCCGGACGCCGCCGAGGCCGCCCGGATGCTCGCCACCGTCGGCGTCGCCGACGCCGAGGAGCTCGTGCGCCGCGCCGTGCCGGCGGGGATCCTCGACGCCCCCGGTGCCCTGGACCTGCCGCCCGCCCTGGACGAGTCGTCGGTGACGGCGGCCCTGCGCGAGCTGGCCGGCCGCAACCGGGTGGTGCCCTCGATGATCGGGCTGGGGTACCACGGCACCCGCACCCCGGCGGTGGTGCGGCGCAACGTGCTGGAGGACCCCTCCTGGTACACCGCCTACACCCCGTACCAGCCGGAGATCTCCCAGGGGCGCCTGGAGGCCCTGCTGAACTTCCAGACCGCGGTGGCCGACCTGACGGGCCTGGCCGTGGCGAACGCCTCCCTGCTGGACGAGGGCACCGCCGCCGCGGAGGCGATGGCGCTGGCCCGGCGCGTCTCGAAGGCGCCCGCCGGTGCGGTGTTCGCCGTGGACGCGGACGTGCTGCCGCAGACGCTGGCGGTGCTGCGCACCCGTGCGGTGCCGGTGGGGATCGAGCTGGTGAGCGTGGACCTGGACGCGCCGGACCCGCTGGCGGTGCTGGGGGAGCGGGCGCTGTTCGGGCTGCTCGTGCAGTACCCCGGCACCTGCGGGCGCGTGCGCGACCTCGAGCCGGTCGTGGCCGCCGCGAAGGAGCGCGGTGCCGTGGCCGTGGCCGCCGCGGACCTGCTGGCGCTGGCGCTGCTGCGCGCCCCCGGCGAGTTCGGCGTGGACGTCGCCGTCGGCTCCGCGCAGCGCTTCGGGGTGCCGATGTTCGCCGGGGGCCCGCACGCCGCGTTCATGGCCGTGCGCGCCGGGCTGGAACGCTCGCTGCCGGGCCGGCTGGTGGGCGTCTCCAGGGACGCCGACGGGGCTCGCGCGTACCGGCTGGCGCTGCAGACGCGCGAGCAGCACATCCGCCGCGACAGGGCCACGAGCAACATCTGCACCGCGCAGGTGCTGCTGGCGGTGATGGCCGGCTGCTACGCCGTGCACCACGGCCCGCGGGGTCTGCGCGCGATCGCCGCGCAGGTGGCCGGCACCGCCGCGCGGGTGGCGGCGTCGCTGCGCGCGGGTGGTGTCGAGGTGGTGCACGAGGAGTTCTTCGACACCGTCCTGGCCCGCGTGCCCGGCCGCGCCCGTCAGGTCGTCGCCGCGGCGCTGGCGGCCGGGGTGAACCTGCGGCTCGTGGACGACGACCACGTCGGCCTCACCTGCGGCGAGACCACCACCGCCGAGCACGTCGCGGCGGCGCTGGCCGGTTTCGGCCTGACCACGGCCGGGGAGGCGCCCGCCCACGCGCTGCCGGCGCCGCTGCTGCGCACCTCCGGGTTCCTGACGCACCCCGTGTTCTCGCAGCACCGCTCGGAGACGGCGATGCTGCGCTACCTGCGCCGCCTCTCCGACGCCGACTACGCCCTGGACCGCGGGATGATCCCGCTGGGCTCGTGCACGATGAAGCTGAACGCCACCACCGAGCTGGAACCGGTGTCCTGGCCGGAGTTCGCCGACCTGCACCCGTACGCCCCGGCCGACCAGCTCGCCGGCACCGCGCAGCTCGTGGCCGACCTGGAGCGCTGGCTGGCGGAGGTCACCGGCTACGACGCGGTCTCGCTGCAGCCCAACGCCGGCTCGCAGGGCGAGTTCGCCGGGCTGCTGGCGATCCGCGCGCACCACCGCTCCCGCGGCCAGGCGCACCGCACCGTCTGCCTGATCCCCAGCTCCGCGCACGGCACGAACGCCGCCAGCGCCGTCATGGCCGGCCTGCGCGTCGTCGTCGTCGCGTGCGACGACGAGGGGAACGTCGACCTGGACGACCTGCGCGCGAAGGTCTCCCAGCACGCCGACGACCTCGCGGCGATCATGGTGACGTACCCGTCCACGCACGGGGTGTACGAGGAGTCGATCCGCGAGGTGTGCGCGCTGGTGCACGACGCCGGCGGGCAGGTGTACGTCGACGGCGCGAACCTCAACGCCCTGGTGGGCCTGGCCCGCCCCGGCCGGTTCGGCGCGGACGTCTCGCACCTGAACCTGCACAAGACGTTCTGCGTCCCGCACGGCGGTGGCGGCCCCGGCGTCGGCCCGGTCGCGGTGCGCGCGCACCTGGCGCCGTTCCTGCCCGCCACCTCCCCGGACGCCGACCCCGAGCGCGTCGGCATGGTCTCCGCCGCGCCGTTCGGCTCCGCCGGGATCCTGCCGATCTCGTGGGCGTACGTGCGGCTCATGGGCGCCGAGGGGCTGCGCGCCGCCACGGTGCAGGCCGTGCTCAGCGCCAACCACGTCGCCGCCCGGCTGCAGGAGGCGTACCCGGTGCTGTACCGCGGGCCCGGCGGGTTCGTCGCCCACGAGTGCGTCCTGGACCTGCGGCCGATGACGAGGACCACCGGCGTCACCGTCGAGGACGTCGCCAAGCGGCTCATCGACTTCGGGTTCCACGCGCCGACGATGTCGTTCCCCGTCGCCGGAACCCTCATGGTCGAGCCCACCGAGAGCGAGGACCTCGCCGAGATCGACCGGTTCTGCGACGCGATGCTCGCCATCGCCGCCGAGGTCCGCGAGATCGAGCGCGGCCGCTGGGCGGTGGCCGACTCCCCGCTGCGCAACGCCCCGCACACGGCCGCGTCCCTGACGGGGGAGTGGGACCACCCGTACAGCCGCGAGGAGGCCGTCTACCCGGGCGGTGCCGACCCGCGCGCGAAGTACTGGCCGCCGGTGCGCCGCATCGACGGCGCCGCCGGCGACCGCAACCTCGTGTGCTCCTGCCCGCCGCTGGAGGAGCTCGCCGAGGGGTGAGCGACGCGGTCAGCGCCCGTCCGCCCCGGCGAGGGCGGGCGGGCCGGCGGGGCCGTCGCTGCCGGCCGGGTACTCCTGCAGCGGCGCCGCCCCGCGCTGCCAGGCCGTCAGCACCGGCTCGACGATCCGCCAGCCCTCCTCGGCCTCCGCCGCGTGCGCCGACAGCCGCGTGTCACCGGCCAGGACCGCCAGCAGCAGCTGCCCGTACGGGCCCGGTTCCTGCCGCGCCAGGTCGGCACCCATCTCCACGGCCTCCAGCTCGAACGGGTCACCGGCGCCGTTGAGGTCGAAGCGCAGCGAGACCCGGTCGGGGTCCAGCTGCAGGCGCAGCTCGTTGCGGTGCGGGCGAGGGCCCTCGAACACCGCGTGCGGCACCTCCGCGAAGCGCACGACCACCTCGCGCCGGTCGGCCCCCAGCGCCTTGCCGGTGCGCAGCCGGAACGGCACGCCCGCCCAGCGCCAGGTGTCCACGTGCAGCACCACCTCGGCGTACGTCTCGGTGCCGCGCCCGGCGTCGACGCCGGGCGCGTCGGCGTAGGCGGCCACCTCGCGCCGGCCGTGCCGGCCGTCGACCGTGCCCGCCGTGTACCGCCCGCGAGCGGTGCAGCGGGCCACCTCGTCGTCGTCGAGGGTCCGCACGGCGCGCAGCACGTCCACCTTGCGGGCGCTGAGGTCCGCCGGGCGCATCGACTGCGGCGGCTCCATCGCCACGTACGCCAGCAGCTGCAGCAGGTGGTTCTGCACCATGTCCCGCAGCGCCCCGGAGCGGTCGTAGTAGCTGGCGCGGGACTGCGCGTCCACGGTCTCGTCGAAGACGATGTCGACGGACTCCACGTGGGTGCGGTTCCACACCGACTCGAACAGGCGGTTCGCGAAGCGCAGCCCCAGCACGTTCAGGACGGTCTGCTTGGCCAGGAAGTGGTCCACCCGGAACGTGCGGTCCTCGGGCACCACGCGCCCCAGCGCCGCGTTCAGGCGCTCGGCGCCGGCCAGGTCCTCCCCGAAGGGCTTCTCCACGACGACGCGCGCGTGCGGCGGCAGGTCGCACTCCCCGAGCGCGGCGACGACCCGCTCGAACAGCACGTGCGGCAGCGCCAGGTACACCACCACCGGTTCGCCGTCGCCGGCGCGCTCGAGGGCGCTGCGCAGCACCGCGGGGTCCGTGACGTCCCCGTGGACGTAGGCGGCGGTGCCGGCCAGCTCCTCGCGCACCTCCTGCGGTGCGTCGCCGGCGCCCTCGTCGAGGGCGCCGCGCACGTGGCGGCGGAAGGCGTCGTCGTCGAGGTCGTCCTGGGCCACGCCGACCAGGCGAACCCCGTCCGGGTGCAGCGGGACGACCTGGGCCAGGGCGGGCAGCAGGTAGCGGGCGGTCAGGTCCCCGGTGGCGCCGAGGACGACGAACTGCGCGGTCACGGAAGCTCCTCACGGTCGTTCTGGTGCGTCCGCGCACCAGCACACCAGCTGCGCGCCCCGCCCGCGCGCCGGGCAGCGCCCGGGGACCACCGCGGGGTGATCGCCGTGGAGCGGCTGCGGGACCCGTTGGGCCCCGCTCTCCGGCCACCGGTGTCGACGGCTGCCCGGACGGTGGTGCCGCACCGCGGCGCCGGCGCGTGGCCGAGGCACCCGCCGGCGCGCGAGGCCGGGGGCGCCACCCGCAGGGTCAGCGGGACGGCCGGGGTTCCACCGCGAGAGGGGTGACCCGCCGGCGGGCGCCGGTCGCCGGTGGCGTGCGGGACTTCAGCAGCGCGGACACGCGCTGGCGCGTGACGCCGAACAGGTGGGCGATCTCCTCGACGTGCAGGCCCTCGTCGGCCAGCGCCTGCGCCTGCTCACGCCGGTAGCGGCCGCCCGCGTCGCTCAGGGTGCGCGCGGCGCTGCTGAGCAGTTCCACGATCAGCGGCCGCTGCTTGCCGGCGAGGATCCGGGCGTAGGGCGCTCCGGCGGCGCGGTGCTGCGCGACCAGGTCGGCGCGGGCGACGACCTGTTCCAGCAGTTCGATGGTGGCCAGGGCCTGCTCGCGCAGGTGCGCCAGCGCCTGCGCGGTCGGGTCGTCCGCCTCTGCGCCGGGGCGGACGAGTGGAGTGCTCATGCGCTGTCCTCGGCACCGGGGTGCCGTTCCTGAACCCCTTCCCCGGACCGTTCGTCGAACCGTTCCTCGAGCCGCCCTTGCAACGGGGGTTCAAGACGACGTCCCGCCCGGCCGATGGATGTGGTGAAGCGCCCCGGCTCCACCAGCGGGAGCGAGGGCTTCTACCGCCGCTGGCCCCAGCGGACCCTCCACCTCGAAGGAAGCGGCTTCCATGCCCCTCACGAAGAACGGCGTCAAGGCGAGCGTCCCCGCTGCCCGGAGCGCCCTCAGCACCCCCGCCGCTCCGGCGCCCCGCAAGGACGCCCGTGAGTCCGACGAGGCGCGCCGCCGCGCCCGCACGGTCGCCAAGCAGCAGCAGGCCGCCGAGCGCATCGCCGCCGCGACCACCGAGCTGGCCGCCTCGACCGCGCAGTCCGCGGAGGCCTCCCGCCAGCTGCGCGACGCCATGCAGCAGATCGCCGCCGGCGCCGAGGAGGCCTCGGGCGCCACGCAGGAGTCGCTGGCCGCCACCAACCAGGTCGCCGGTCGCATCCGCACCCAGCAGGAGACCAGCAAGCGCGTCCAGGCCACCACCGCCAAGCTGCAGACGCTGCTCGGCGAGACCGCCGAGGGCATCAGCAACCTGGTCGCCAACGTCGGTGAGGCCGCGGACCGCCAGACCGCGTCGGTGGAGATGATCACCGAGCTGGAGAAGCAGGCCGAGGAGATCGGCACGATCGTCGCCGCCGTGGCGCGCATCGCCGACCAGACGAACCTGCTGGCCCTGAACGCCGCCATCGAGGCCGCCCGCGCCCGCCAGCACGGCAAGGGCTTCGCCGTCGTCGCCGACGAGGTGCGCACCCTGGCCGAGACCTCCGAGCGCTCCGCCAGCCAGATCCGCGAGCTCATCGACTCCATCCGCACCGGCGTCACCGCCGTCGCCGAGGGCGTGCAGGCCTCGGCCGACACCTCCCGCGGCGAGGTGGAGAAGGGCCGCGCCGTCACCGCCCAGCTCGCGCAGATCCGCGACGACATGGTCGTCATCCTCGACGGGGCCGGCGAGATCGCCGCCGCCGCCGCCCAGGCGGAGAAGGCCTCCCAGGACGCGCAGCTGCGCGCCGAGGAGATCGCCGCCGCCGCCGAGCAGCAGTCCGCCGCGGCCGAGGAGGTCCTGCAGACCGTCGACCAGCAGGGCGCCGCGCTGCAGCAGAGCGAGCAGGCCGCTGAGCAGCTCTCCGAGATCGCCGACGAGCTGCGCGGCAGCGCCGACATCGGCAAGAGCGCCGAGGAGGTCGCCGCCTCCGCCGAGGAGCTGGCCGCCGCCGCCGAGGAGATCAACCGCGCCGCGACGCAGATCTCCACCGCCATCACCGAGATCTCCAGCGGTGCGCAGGCGCAGTCCGCCAAGACGCAGGAGTCCTCCAGCGCCATCAACCAGATCGAGTCCGGCGCTCAGCTCGCCGAGAGCCGCGCCGGCGTGGCCGTGGAGAAGGCCGGCGAGATGATCGCGCAGCTGGGCACCAACAAGGACGCCGTCGACGCCATGATCACCGCGATCACCGCCGCGTCGGCCGCCGCCAAGGACAGCGTCAAGCAGGTCGTCGAGCTGGAGATCGTCTCCCGCAAGATCGACAAGATCGTCGACGCCATCGCCAACGTCTCCATCCAGACGAACATGCTGGCCGTCAACGGTTCCGTGGAGTCCGCGCGCGCCGGCGAGTACGGCAAGGGCTTCGCGGTCGTGTCCACCGACATCCGCAACCTGGCCCGCGACTCCGCCGACAACGCCGAGCGCATCAAGGACCTCGTCAAGGAGGTGCAGGACCGCATCGCCGCCGTGCGCGCGGACCTGGAGGAGACCTCCCGCCAGGCCCTCGTGGAGGTCGAGCGCGCCAAGGCCAGCACCGCCCGCCTCGTCGAGGTCGAGCGCGACATGGCCGACGTGCGCGAGGGCAACCAGGAGGTGCGTGCCGCGTCGGCCGAGATCGCCTCGGCGCTCGCGCAGGTCAAGACCGCCCTGGACCAGATCTCCTCGGCGGCCAACCAGGCCGACACCCTGTCCGGCCAGGCCTCCGCCGCCGCCCGTCAGCAGTCCACCGGCGCCGAGGAGCTCGCCACCGCCATCGAGGAGATCGCCGCCCT
Source organism: Kineococcus sp. G2 (assembly GCF_037154035.1). Classification (NCBI taxonomy): domain Bacteria; kingdom Bacillati; phylum Actinomycetota; class Actinomycetes; order Kineosporiales; family Kineosporiaceae; genus Kineococcus; species Kineococcus sp. G2. The sequence continues at coordinate 31,292 of NZ_JBBBEM010000114.1, forward strand.
GGCCGACGAGCTGCAGCAGCCCTGACCCGCGCCGTACCGACGAGGAGTGCGATGAGCACCATGGAAGCCCCTCTGGAGGAGGGGACCGCCGCGCGTGCCGCGGCGGAGGCGGCGGGCTGGGACGAGGAGCCGCTGACGACCGGTGGGCCCGAGAGCCCCACCGGTGAGGACGAGGCCGACGGCACGAACGACTTCGTGACGTTCGAGATGGCGGGGGAGTCCTACGCGCTGCAGATGGAGCGCGTGCAGGAGATCATCCGGATGCCCGAGCTGATCCGGGTCCCGCTGGGCCCCGCCGCGCTGGAGGGCCTGGCCAACCTGCGCGGGCGGGTGCTGCCGGTGGTGAGCCTGCGCTCGTGCTGCGGGCTGGCCGGCACCGAGCACGACGAGGCCACCCGCGTCGTCGTCATCGAGGCCGCGGGCGCCACCCTCGGCCTCGTGGTGGACCGCGTCACCGCGGTCGTGTCGGTGGAGCCGGACCAGCTGGAGAGCGCCGACGGCGTGCAGAGCACCGTGCGCTCGGAGCTGCTGGCCGCGGTCCTGAAGGGCACCTCCGGCAAGCAGGGCTCGGGCCGCATGACGACGGTGCTGGACGTGCAGCGCCTGGTGCAGACCGAGTTCGCCGTCCTGGCCCGCAGGGTCGCCGCGAGCGGCGGGTCCAGCGGCTGGTCGCCGTCCTCGGCGGTGGCGGAGGAGGACTCCTCCGACACCCTGGAGCTGGTCAGCTTCGCCGTCGACGGGCAGGAGTACGCGCTGCCCATCGACCGCGTGCAGGAGATCGTGCAGGCGCCCGAGCGCGTCACGGCCGTGCCCAACGCGGCCGAGCGCGTCCTGGGCGTCATGGACCTGCGCGGCGGGCTGCTGCCCGTCGTCAGCCTGCGCCAGGTGTTCGGCCTGGAGGTCCCGGCCCTGCAGGCGCACAACCGCATCGTCGTGGTGACGGTCGAGCGCGAGGGCCGCGAGTCCCTCGTGGGCGTCGTCATGGACACCGTGCGCGAGGTGCTGCGGGTTCCGGCGGAACTGGTCGGCGCACTGCCGCACGTCGTCTCCGGCGGCGGCAGGAACCGCGAGGTGCAGTCGGTGTGCCGGCTGGAGGACGGCAAGCGCCTGGTGTCGGTCCTGTCGGCCGACTCGCTGGTCGACGTCGGCGACCTGTCCGAGGTCGGCGACACGGCGTCGGTCGTGACCCGCAAGCGCGACGAGGAGGATGGTGACGTGGTCGACGACGGCCGCGGGGACGACGAGCTGCTCGTCGTGTTCCGCCTGCAGGGCGAGGAGTACTGCGTGGCGGTCGACGCCGTGCAGGAGATCATCCGCGTCCCCGAGACGCTGATCCGGGTTCCCAAGACCCTCGACTTCGTCGAGGGCCTGGTCAACCTGCGCGGCGCGGTGCTCCCGGTCGTGGACCTGCGCACCCGCCTGGGCCTGGACCGCAGCGCCCGCGACGAGCGCCAGCGCATCGTGGTGCTCATCATCGGGGGCGTGCGCACTGGGTTCGTCGTGGACTCGGTCGCCGAGGTCCTGCGCGTCTCCGGCGCCGAGCTGGAGCTGGCACCGGAACTGTCGCCGGAGCAGGCCGAGGTCGTCACCCGCGTGGCGAACCTGCCCCGTCAGGAGCGCATGCTCCTCGTCCTGGAACCCGGCCAGCTGCTGGCCGGCGAGCAGGTCGCCCGGCTCGCGGACGAGGTGCCGGACTCGCCCACCGCGGCCTGAGCGGAGGAGTCGTACCGGTGGTCGGTTCGAACCTGAAGGTGCTCGTCGTCGACGACTCCGCCCTCATGCGCAAGGCGCTGAAGAACATGCTCACCGCCGACGGTGACGTCGAGGTCGTCCTCGCCCGCAACGGCGAGGACGCCCTCGAGGTCCTGGAGCGCGAGCAGCCCGACGTCGTCACCCTCGACGTCAACATGCCCGTCATGGACGGGCTGACCTGCCTGTCCAGGATCATGCAGGAACGCCCGGTCCCGGTGGTCATGGTCTCCTCGATCACCGAACAGGGGGCCGTGGTCACGCTGGAGGCCCTCGAGCTCGGCGCTGTCGACTACGTCGCCAAACCCGGCGGCACGGTCTCGATGAACCTGTCGGAGGCCGCCGAGGAGATCCGCCGCAAGGTGCGCCGCGCGGCCGCCGCGCGGGTGCGTCCCGGGTCGCTGACGGCGCGGTTGCGCCGCCAGCGCGAGGAGGCGTACGCCTCCTCGCGCCCGGTGCGCCCACGGGCGCGCACGGTGGCCGGTGCGGTGGGCGCCGGGGCGCCGGACACCACGCGCGCCGGCACCACCGACCTGGTCCTGATCGGGTCCAGCACCGGCGGCCCGGCGCTCCTGTCGGCGCTGCTGTCGCGGTTCCCGGCCGACTTCGCCCCGCCGGTCGTCATCGCCCAGCACATGCCGGCGTCGTTCACCGGCGCGCTGGCGAACCGGCTGGACGCCTCCTGCTCGCTCCCGGTGCAGGAGGTCACCGGCCTGGTGCCGGTGCTGCCCGGGCACGTGTACGTCGCCCGCGGCGACGCCGACGTGGTGCTCGGCCGGCGCGGGGGGGACCTCACGGTCCGCCCCGCACCCGCCGGCGCGGCGTACCGCTGGCACCCCAGCGTCGACCGGATGGTCGCCGGCGCGCTGGAGCACGTCGACCCGCGCCGCACCGTCGGCGTCCTGCTCACCGGCATGGGCGACGACGGCGCCGAGCAGATGGCGCAGCTGAAGGCCCGCGGCGGGCGCACGGTCGCCGAGTCCGAGGAGTCGGCCGTGGTGTGGGGCATGCCGGGCCAGCTCGTGGCCCGTGACGGCGCCACCCGCGTCCTGCACGCCGACCAGATCGCGGCGCAGGTCGTCGCCTGGAGCTGACCGGCTCCCGCGCGCCCCCGCGCGTCCCCCTTTCCCGCACCACCCCGAGGAGATGTCATGGGCCTGGTCAAGAAGGCCGCCGCCGAGGCGCCGGCCGAAGACCGGCGCGACGCCGGGCGCGACCCGGAGGGTCTGCTGGCGCAGCTGCGCAGCGCCGACCCCGAGGAGCGCCGGCGCGCCGCCCTCGACCTGGCAGGCGTCGCCGAGGCCGTGCCCGCCCTGCTGACGGCCGCCCGGGCCGAGCAGCAGCCGACGGTGCGCGACGCGGTCCTCACCACGCTCGCCGCGCACGACCTGCCCGAGGTGGCCCGCGAGCTCGCGGGCTGGCTCGGTGACGACGACGCCGCCCGGCGCAACGCCGCGGTGGTGACGCTCCAGGCCATGCCCACCGGAGCGGCGGCCGTCCTGGACGACCTCCTGGTGACCGGTGACGCGCGGGTGCGGACCCTGGCCGTCATGGTGATCAGCGCGCTCGTCCACCCGGGCGTGCCCGACTGGCTGGAGGCGGTCGTCGACGCCGACCCCGACGAGAACGTCGTGGCCGCGGCCGTCGACACCGCCCAGCAGCTGGAGGACGACCTGGCGCGGCAGCTGGCCACCGCGGCTGCCGCTCGCTTTCCCGCCAACCCCTACTTGCAGTTCCTCGCCACCCTGGCGGCGGGTGCTCGATGAGCCTGGCCAGCACCAGCGCCGTCGGTGGCCGGCTCACCGACGCGCAGTTCGCCCGCGTGCGCGAGTGGGTGTACCGACGCACCGGCATCCAGTTCGGCGACAACAAGCGGTACTTCGTCGACAAGCGCGTCACCAACTGCGTGCGCGACAACGGCGGCGACTTCAACCTGTGGTTCGCCTCCCTGCGCACCGGAGCGAACGAGCGCGTCGCGCAGCAGCTCGTCAACGAGCTGACGGTCAACGAGACGTACTTCCTGCGCGAGGACCACCAGTTCGACTCCCTGGTGCGCTCGGTGCTGCCGGGGATCGCGCAGCGCCGCCGCGCGACCGGCGACGGCAGCCCGATCCGCATCCTGTCCGTCCCCTGCTCCACCGGGGAGGAGCCGTACTCCATCGCGATCCGGTTGCTCTCGGACTGGCCCGGCATCGAGGAGTTCGACGTCGAGATCGTCGCCGCGGACATCGACACCCGCGTGCTCGAGCAGGCGCAGCGCGGCGAGTACGGGGCCCGCTCGATGCACCGCGTCCCGCCGGCCGTGCGCTCGGAGTTCTTCGAGCGCACCGAGGGGGAACGGTACCGCGTCCGCGGGGACGTGCGCGAGGCCATCGACTTCACCCTCGCCAACCTGACCGACACGGCGCAGATGCGGTCCTTCCGGGCCTTCGACGTCGTGTTCTGCCGCAACGTGCTCATCTACTTCGACGAGATCTCCTCGCGCCGCGCCGCGGAGAACCTCTTCGGCGCCCTGCGCCCCGGAGGCTTCCTCTTCCTCGGCCACTCCGAGTCCATGAGCCGCATCTCGCCCATCTTCGATCCCGTCCGGCTGCCGGAGGGGATCGCCTACCAGCGTCCCGCGATCGGAGCCACGGCATGAGCACCCCCACCGAGAACCCCGGGCACGACGGGCAGCCGTCGCGGGGCCTGGCCCTCGTGGTCGACGACGCGCCGACGGTGCGCCTGTACCACGGTGGCGTCCTGCGTTCGGCCGGTTTCACCGTCGAGGAGGCCGCCAACGGCTTCGAGGCGCTGGAGATGCTGCTGGCGCAGCGCTACGACCTCGTCGTCACCGACGTGAACATGCCCCACCTGGACGGCTACGCCCTGGTGCGCCGGTTGCGGGCCGAGGCGCTGACGCGCTCGGTGCCCGTCATCACCATCAGCACCGAGTCGCAGGAGTCCGACGCCGACGCCGCCTACGCGTCCGGCGCGAACCTGTACCTCGTCAAGCCCGTCGCGCCCGACCTGCTCACGCGCGTCGCGGACCTGTTCACCTCGCCCCTGCCGGCCTCAGCCGCAGCCGGCCCGACCACCGGGAGCCGGTCGTGACCAACCCCCTGCTCGTGCAGTTCGTCGCCGAGTCCGCCGACCTGCTCGCCGACGTCGACGAGGGCCTGCTGCGCCTGGAGGCCGACCCGGGCGACGCCGACCTCGTCAACGCCGTCTTCCGCGCGGCCCACACCTTCAAGGGTTCCTCCGGCCTGTTCGACCTGCCGGAGCTGACCCGGCTGACCCACGCCGCCGAGGACCTCCTCGACGCCGTGCGCGCCGGCCGGCTCGCCTTGAGCGGTGAGATGGTCGACGCCCTGCTGTGGGCGTTCGACACCGTGCGCCGCTGGATGCCCGTCATCGAGGCGACCGGCCGCACCCCCGAGGACGCCGGGCGCGAGGCCGACACCCAGTCGGCGATGCTGCGCTCGTGGCTGGGCGAGCCCGCACCCGTGGTGCACGAGGTCGCGCCCACCGGGCCGGTCGCGCCCGAGGCGCCCACCGACCTGCCCCGCTGGGTGCTGGACCTGCCCGCCGGGCACCTGGAGCAGCTGCGCACCTGGCTGGCGACGACGTCCTCGACCCTGCGCGCGGTGCGCTACGAACCCGACACCGAGTGCTTCTTCCGCGGCGAGGACCCCTTGAACCTGTTCCGCCAGGTGCCGGCCCTCGAACTGCTGCACACCGCGCCCGCCGAGCCGTTCGCCGGCATCGACGAGGTCGACGAGTACGAGTGCGTGCTGCGCTTCACCGCGCTGACCCGCGCCGCCGCCGGCGAGCTGGCGCACGTCTTCCGCTACGTGCCCGAACAGGTCGAGGTCGTCGAGGTCTCCGCCGCCAACCTCGGCCGCCTGCTCGACGGCACCCCCGCCGAGCCGGACGCGCCCGCCGAGCAGGACGCGGCCCCCGCTGCACCCGCCGCGGACCCGCTGCACGCGCTGCTGCTGCAGGCCCAGTGCCGCCTGCTGGCGCGCGTCGGCGCCGACGGCGACGACGTGGCGGACGGTCCCCCGGCCGGGGCGGCGCGCGTGCGCTCCGCCGCCGGGGTGGCGCTGCGCATCGCCACGGCCGCCGGCATCGACACCGCCCCCGGCGTCGCCGCCCTCGAGGAGTTCCTCGCCACCGGTTCCCCCGGTCCCCTGGTGGACTGGATCGCCGGGACCGCCGCCGGCGCCGGGACCCCGGCCCCGACTCTCGCCCAGCAGGGCGAGGCGGCCGCCGCGAGCCTGCCCGCCCCGCGCACCTCTCCCGAGGGCCCCACCGCGCGGACCGCGGAACCCGCCGCGGCTGCGGACGCCGCCCACGGCGAGGACCCCGCGCGCGCCTCGCGCGTGCTGAAGGTCGAGCAGGCCAAGGTCGACAAGCTGCTCGACCTGGTCGGCGAGCTCGTCGTCGCCAAGAACGCGCTGCCGTTCGTGGCGCAGGAGGCCGAGGACGCCGGCTCGCGCGCCCTGGCGCGCCGCGTCATGGACGAGTACGCCGTCGTCAGCCGCGTCAGCGAGGAGCTGCAGCAGGCCGTCATGGACGTGCGCATGCTGCCGGTGTCCACCGCTTTCGCCCGCGCCCCCCGCCTGGTGCGCGACCTGTCGCGCAAGCTGGGCAAGAAGGTGCGCCTCGTGCAGGAGGGCGAGGACACCGCCGCGGACAAGGACGTCATCGAGATGCTCACCGAGCCCCTCGTGCACCTGGTCCGCAACAGCCTCGACCACGGCATCGAGACCCCCGAGCAGCGCGCCGCCGCCGGCAAGCCCGAGGAGGCCACGCTCCTGCTGCGGGCCGCCCCCGACGGCGACGCGGTCCTGGTCGAGGTCGTCGACGACGGCCGCGGCATCGACACCGACGCGGTGCGCCGCAAGGCGTACGAGCGCGGGCTCATCAGCGAGGACGCGCTGGAGTCCATGCCGGACGAGGACGCCGCCCAGCTGATCTTCGCGCCCGGGTTCTCCACCGCGGAGGTCGTCTCCGACGTCTCCGGCCGCGGCGTCGGCATGGACGCGGTGCGCAGCTCCATCGAGCGCCTCGGCGGCTCCGTCACGACCGAGAACCGCCGCGGCCGGGGCCTGACGGTCCGCCTGCGCCTGCCGCTGACCATGGCGGTCTCGCGGGTGCTCCTGCTGACCGCCGGCGGGCAGCGCTTCGGCGTCCCGCTGGACGACGTGGTCGAGACGGTGCGCGTCGACGGCTCGGCCGTCACCCGCGTCGCCGGGCACCCCGTGCTCGCGCTGCGCGACGACGTCGTGCCCCTGGTGTCCCTGGGCGGCCTGCTCGGCACCGGCGGCGACCTGGGCGCGGAAGCGCTCAGCGTCCTCGTCGTGCGCACCACCACGGGCCCGCTGGGCCTCGTCGTGGACCGCTTCCACCAGAACACCGACGTCATCCTCAAGCCCCTGGAGGGCTTCCTCGCCGGCACCCCCGGCTACTGCGGCACCGCCCTGCTGGGAGACGGCCTCGTCCTGCTGGTCCTCGACGTCAAGGAGCTGAACAACCGTGCCGCTGCACTTCGCTGAGGGCACCGCCGTGCTGACCGGCACCGTGGTCGTCGACGAGGCCGAACCCCTCGCCGCGTGGCTGCGCGCCGCCGACGGTCCCGCCGTCGACCTCGCCGGGTGCGAGCACCTGCACACCGCCGCCCTGCAGGCGCTGCTGGCAGCGCGGGTCAAGGTGGCCGCCGCACCTGCCGATGACTTCCTCAGGGCCTGGGTCCTGCCGCTGCTGGGCCCGGCCCCCGCCGAGGAATCCGCCGAGACCCCCGCTGAGCCCCTCGCCGAGACCCCCGCCGAAACCCTCGCACCCGAAGAGGTCCCCTCATGACCACCGTGATGCTGGTCGACGACTCCCCGACCATGCTGATGAGCATCAAGTCCGTCCTGACCAAGGCCGGCATCTCCGTCGAGACCGCCGGCGACGGCCAGGAGGCCCTGGACCGCATCAGGGGCGGCCTGAAGCCGAACCTCGTCATCAGCGACGTGAACATGCCCCGCCTGGACGGCATCAGCTTCGTGCGCGAGGCCCGCAGGGCCGGACTGCGCTTCACGCCCATCCTGATGCTCACCACCGAGTCCGAGCAGTCCAAGCGCGACGAGGCCAAGGCCGCCGGCGCCACCGGCTGGCTCGTCAAGCCCGTGCAGCCGGAGGCGCTCATGACCGTCATCCGGCAGGTCGTGCCGGGGGCCTGAGTGTCCTGGTTCAGGAAGGGGGCTCCCGTGGCGGAGCAGTCGCCCGCCCCGGTCGACGCCGAACGCTCGGCCGAGGTGCTCGGGCGCTCGCAGGAGCTGATCGGGATCCTGTCCGACCAGCTCGGCGACGTCGTCTCCGTCACCGAGGAGGCCGCCTTCGGGGTCATGTCCGAGGTCCAGCAGGTCGACGGCGAGGTGGAGGCCCTCTCGAGCCTCGCGCAGGACCTCGTCCGGCTCAGCGCGGACGGCGCCAGCCAGGTCGCCGACCGCACCCGCGCCAGCGCGGCCGACGTCGCCGAGCTCGTCCAGATCGTCACCGACCGCGACAGCGCCGTGATGGACCTGGTCGGCGAGGTGCGGGCGCTCGACCACGAGGTCGACGCCATCGCCGCCGTCGCGCACGCCACCACGATCCTGGCGCTCAACGCCAAGATCGAGGCCGTGCGCGCCGGGGACGCGGGGGAGGGCTTCTCCGTCGTCGCCGACGAGGTGCGCGAGCTGTCCCGGCAGTCGGCCCAGGCCGCCGAGAGCATCCGCGCCGGCATCACCCGGGTCACCTCGCTCATGGAGGCCCGCATCGGTTCCGGCACCGGCACCGGCGGTGCCGGCTCCGCGCAGATCAGCGCCAAGCTCGAGAGCATCGCCGCCGCCCAGCAGGAGGCGGCGGCCGTGCTGTCCACCTCGGTGGAGGGCACCCGCGACGCGGCCGGCCGCATCGCCGGTTCCATCGAGGCGCTGGGCCTGCGCACCACGGCCGTCCTGGGGCAGGCGCAGTTCCAGGACATGACGCGCCAGGCGGTCGAGGGCGTCGTGGCGTCGCTGGGGGCGCTCGCCGGGCAGCTGGCGACTGTCGCGGAGCACCTGCGCGGCAGCGCGGACGCGGCGGCGCTGGCCCAGCTCGACGACGCCGTGGGCGCGTTGCGCTCCTCCTACGTGTCCCAGCGCCAGCGCGCGGTGCACGCGCAGCGCACCGGTGGCCGGGTCGAGGCGGTCACCGCGGCGATCGAGCTGTTCTGACCGCTCGATCGTCCCGACCCCCTGGGTGACACGCACGACGCCCCCGGCCGGTTCTCCGGCCGGGGGCGTCGTGCGTGCGCTGCCGGGGCGGGGCGCTACCCGGCCTGCGGCGGCACCGCGGTCTGCCCACCGGTGCGGCCGGACCCCAGCGCCTCCACCACGGCGGTGCGCCGCAGCGACTCCAGCTCCGCGGCCTGCCGGTCGGCGCGGTGCGCGAGCTCCTGCAGCTCCTCCGCGTCCAGCCGGGCGTCCTCCAGCGCCAGCTCCCGCAGCGCGCGCCACAACGCCCCCTTGCCCTGCACGCCCAGCGAGAGCATCTCCAGCTCGACCACCGAGCTCAGCGGGGAGCGGCGCAGCAGGCGGCCGTTCGTCTTCAGCGTCCCCAGCGCCTCGCCGGCCCGGCCCAGCGCCTGCAGCCGGCGGTCGGGCTCGACCCCCAGCGTGCGCATGAGGCGCGTCAGCGTGCGCCGGTCCTCGTCGACCTCCGCGGTCAGGCGCCCCAGGGCGCTGCCGGCGTCGGTGCCCCGGTGGCTGCGGGCCGCGCGGGCGAAGCGCGCCCGGCCGGCGGTCGCCCCGGCGAGGTGGTCGTTGAGGTAGATGGCCAGCAGGTGCTGCCGGTCCGGCGAGGGGGTGCGATCGTCGTCCACGCCGGTGCACTACCCGCGCGGGGGCGGGTGCAACCGCGCTCGCCGGCGCGCGGTTCCGCGCGGTGGTGGCGGGGTAGGGGAGCGGTGTGGAACCCTCGCCCCGGCAGCTGTCCCTGACCTTCGTCGGCACCGCCACGACGCTGGTGCGCTACGGCCCCCTGACGCTGCTGACCGACCCGAACTTCCTGCACCGCGGGCAGTACGCCTGGCTGGGCAAGGGCCTGGTCGCGAAGCGGCTGACCGACCCGGCGCTGGACGTGGGCGACCTGCCCCCGCTGGACGGGGTCGTCCTCTCGCACCTGCACGGCGACCACTTCGACCGGGTGGCGCGCCGGGGCCTGCCGCAGGACGTGCCGCTGCTGACCACCCCGCACGCCCGCCGCCGCCTCGCCGGGGTGCACGGGTTCACCGACGTCACGGGGCTGGGCACGTGGGAGTCGCGCACCCTGCGCCGCGGCGACGCCGAGGTGCGGGTGACGGCCGCGCCCGGGCGGCACGCGCCGGAACCCTGGCAGCGCCTGCTGCCGCCGGTGATGGGCAGCGTGTGGGAGTTCGGCCCGGTGGGCGGGCGGGCCGAGTTCACCGTCTACGTCTCCGGGGACACGCTGAACGTCCCCGAGCTGCGGGAGGTGCCGCTGCGCTACCCGGAGGTGGACCTGGCGGTGCTGCACCTGGGCGGCACCACCCTGCCGGGCGGGCTGGTGGTGACGATGGGCGGCGTGCAGGGTGCGGACCTGCTGCAGGTCGTGGACCCGGTGCGCGCCGTGCCGGTGCACGTGGACGACTACCGCCTCTTCCGCTCGCCGCTCTCGCACTTCCGCCGGGAGGTGGAGCGCCGGGGGATGGCCGAGGTGGTGCGCTACCTCGCGCGCGGGCAGACCGCGGTGTTCGACCCCCGCTGACCGCACCAACCGCTCCGGGGAGCGCACCGGCCGAACTCGCGGGCCGTCGCCTTTACAACGTTGTGAGCACCGGGCATGCTGCGAGGGCACTCGCACGCAGTGCGCTCGACGAGGAGCAGGAGGAAACCCGTGCCCCGACCCACGACCGGCGACGAGACGGTCCCCGTGCGGCGTCGCCGCAGCACCCTGGCCGCGGCCGCCGCGGCGCTGTGCCTGCTGACCGGTGCCGCCACCGCGAACGCCGCGCCGTCCGGCCCCCCGCCCAGCGGCAAGCTGCCCATGAGCGGGGACACCGGGAACTACGTGCCCGGCGTCGTCGACGACCCCGTGCACGACCCCACGCTGTTCAGCGACCGCGGCACCTACTACGTGTTCTCCACCGGCGTGGCGAACCCCGAGGACCCGGGCGGCGTCTTCGTGCGCAAGGCCACCGACCTGGCCGGTCCGTGGGAGTCCGTCGGCGCGATCGAGCTGCCGGAGTGGACGAAGGCGTACGGCGTCGGCCACCTGTGGGCTCCGCACGTCGTGCAGCGGGGCAACACCTTCTACCTGTACTACGCGGCGTCCTCGTTCGGCTCCAACAACTCCGCGATCGGGGTCGCCACCACCCGCACCCCCGGGGACCTGGACAGCTGGGTCGACCACGGCCCCGTGCTGCGCTCGGACACCGACGACGACTTCAACGCCATCGACCCGCAGGTCTTCTCCTCCGGCGGCCAGTGGTACATCGCCTTCGGCTCCTTCTGGACCGGCGTGAAGATCCAGCGGCTGGCGGACATGTTCACCCCGACCGGGCCCGTGATGGACCTGGCCAGCAACCCGGTCGACCCGCCGAACGCGATCGAGAACCCGCAGGTCTTCAAGCGCGGCGGGTACTGGTACCTCACCGTGTCCTGGGACTCCTGCTGCCAGGGCGTGAACAGCACCTACAAGACCGTCGTCGGCCGCTCGAAGAGCCCCACCGGCCCGTTCGTGGACCGCGACGGCGTCCCCATGACCGACGGTGGTGGCACCCTGCTGCTGGACCGGCGCGGGAACCAGGTCGGCACCGGAGCCCTCGACGTGCTCAACGACCGCGGGCGCACCTACGCCGTGCACCACTACTACGACGCCGCCACCGGCGGCACCATCCGCATGCAGATCCGCGAGGTGGAGTGGCGGGACGGCTGGCCGTACTTCAGCTACGGCCCGGGCGACGGCGCGCCGCCGTCGTGAGGCCGCCCGGGCGAGTCGACCCCGGCTCCCCGGGCCCGCGCGGCCGGCGCCCACCGGGGCGCCGGCCGC